>JAGNEZ010000076.1 GCA_018003015.1 Phycisphaerae bacterium
TGTTATCTTGGCCATCCTGGCCACCATCCTGGTGGTCATGTTCATGGCCATCTACTACACCTTCAACGGGGTTATCGCGGACGTTGCCCTGCTGATGAACCTGGTGATCACGCTCGGGGTCATGTCGTTCCTGCAAGCGACGTTCACGCTGCCGGGCATTGCGGGCATGGTGTTGACCTTGGGCATGGCGGTGGACGCGAACGTGCTCATCTATGAGCGTATGCGTGAGGAGTTGAGTCGAGGCGTGTCGGCCCGGATGGCGGTCAAACTCGGCTATGAGAAGGCTTTCAGCGCGATTCTCGACTCGAACGTGACCACGATTTTGACGGCCGTGATTCTGGGCTCGCTGGGCAGCGAGGAGATCAAGGGTTTCGGTCTGACCCTGGGTATTGGTCTGACGATCAGCTTGTTTACCGCGTTGTTCGTTACCCGCCGGTACTATCACTTCATGACTGCGACCGATCCGGGGGTGGAAGAGACGCGTAAGGCCTGGCTTGCGACGGGCGTCCTGGTGGCCGCGGGTGCGATCTGCATGGGGCTTGGCTATCTGTTGAACACTGATCCCAAGGTGCGAGCCGAGTCCGGCTGGTGGGGCCTAGGCGGCCTGCTGCTCGTTCTTTTTTTAACCTCGCTGCTTCTGCTGGGCAGTCTCTATACGTTCCGGTTCCTGTATCGCGTGACCGGGTACTATAAGGCCAATCGACTGCCGATGCTCAAGCTGATCAACTTGACCAACATCGACTGGATGAGCATGGTCAAGTATCTGTGGCCGTGTTCGGGCATCTTCATTGTTCTGGGATTCACTCTGCTGTTCAGCATCGACAAGAGCCAGTACCTGGACATTGAGTTCCTGGGGGGTACGGGGGTGCAGGTTCAGATCAAACCTGAGCGTAGTGCCGATTTCGCGGTTGAGGGTGACGAGAAGGTGAAGGGGTATGTGACCAACGGGCGGGATGACACGCCGGCGACGGCGGTTGGTTGGCTGCGGCATGCGGCCAAGCAGGTTACGGAGGCGAGCGTGACGGCCTCGACGCAGGGTGCGGACCAGTACCTGATCACGACCGGCGAGGGTTTCACTCAGGCCCAGATGGAGGCGTTGTTGCTGCCCACGCTGGAGGAGTTCATCGTCCGCGGCGGCATCCGGCCGGCCGAGAACGGCTATCTCATCCAGTTCAATCCCGAGAAGATCCAGGGGCTTGTGACCGACGCGGCCTCGGCCCAGGTCAAGGTTCGGAGTGCCTCGGGATACATTTCCGCGGCCGCCAATCTGATGCGTGGGGCGCGGGTCCAGCTGGTTGAGGAGGGTTCGGGGAAGGAGACGCTGAAGGCCTACGAGATCATCGTGACCGAGACGCAGAAGACGCTGGTGGCTGAATCTCTGCTGGCGGCCATGCAGGATGTCCTGAAGGTGACCCAGTCCATCCAGGCCAAGATTCCCGAGAAGGCGAAGGCTACGGATGGTGTGTTCCCGATCAAGATGGGGGACAACACGCTGGTGGACGCCATTGGTGAGGATCTGGCTCGCGGTTCGGCCGAATCGGTTGCGGCCTTCAAGGGCGGGGTGGCCATCGTGTTTGACGACCTCACCCCGGTGGTCACTCCCCGGGAGATGGAGCGGCGGCTGCGGAACATGCGTCTGCAGCCTGATTTTGAGGATGCCGGATGGCGCGACGCGAAGGTCATTCCGCTGATTTCCGAGGCGGCTCCTCCGGGTACGTCGGCCGAGGATGTGAGCTGTAAGCGAATTGCCATCCTGGTGTCGGACCCGGCCATACCGTACATCGAGGGTGAGAGCAACGAGTCCTGGAAGACCCAGGTGGCGGGCAAGGAGCTGAAGCTGGCCGAGGAGGCTCTGGCTTCCTCGCGGGCCCTGGAGCGGGTGACCCAGTTTGCCCCGCAGGTTGCCCAGGAGGCGGTTCAGAAGGCGATCATTGCGATCGTGCTATCGCTGATCGCGATCGCCATTTATGTGTGGGTTCGGTTTGGCTCGGTCGGTTTTGGTCTGGGCGGCATCATCTCCCTGTTTCACGACGTGGCCACGACCATCGCCGCGCTGATGATCTGCCACCACATTCACGACACCTGGCTGGGCAGGCTGCTGATGCTCGAGGACTTCAAGTTTGACCTGAACATCATTGCCGCCCTGCTCACCATTCTGGGTTTCTCGATCAATGACACGATCGTCATCTACGACCGTATCCGCGAGATTCGTGGACGGCTGAGTACCGTTTCGCCGAACATCATCAACAATGCGGTCAACCAGACGCTGTCGCGAACCATTATCACGTCGTTCACGGTGTTCCTCTGCGTGGGGGCGATGTACTTCTTCGGAGGGGACGGGATTCACGGCTTCTGCTTCGCGATGCTCTTCGGCATCTTCACGGGCACGTACAGCACGGTGATGATTGCCAGCCCGATCCTGTATCACCCGCGGGTCATGTGGGTGACGACGATCGTGCTGAGTGCTTTGACCGCCCTGTTGATTGCCACGGTGGTGAGCATCGGTTGGCTGAGGTACACGTTGATGGTTCTGATCGTGGCCGGCGCGTTGTTTGCCCTGGTTCGGCAGTGGGCGGCCACGGCGGGGGCGAGGGAGCCTGTCCGGGCGGGGGTGACGGCGTAGTCAAGAATGGGATGCGGGCATCGGCCCGCGGACTGTGAAAACCAGAAGCCCCGGACCGCACATGCTCTCCGGGGCTTCTCTTTGGATCGGCGTTCAGCCGCCGGCCGGGTTTTTCATTTCCCGGGCGACGAGGAACACGCCCACGAGAATCAGGGCGATGCCCGCCCATTGGCCGGAAGACAATGTTTCATGCAGGTACTTCCAGGCGACGATGGCGATGAGGGCGAAGCCCCCGCTGACCATGATCGGGTAGGCGATACTGATTTTCAGGCCGGACAGGGAGTAGGTGTAGAAGGCTACGTTGACGGCGAAGCAGATGAGTCCGGCGACCAGGACCCAGTTGGTGAGCAGGCAGCGTACCAGGGGGGCGAGGCCGGGTTCCAGGTGGGGTCGGGCTTCGTTGTACCGCTGGACACCGAATTTCATCATCAGGTTGGCGGTGGCGTTCAAGGTCAGGGCCAGGGTCAGGGCAATCCAGTATTTCATCTTTGCAGCTCCGTGTGGCATGGTATCCAGCCGGCCCGGATTGTATAAAGAGCCTGACGGACGGACCACCCGAGAGGTGCCCGTTCGACGGGAGCACCAGGTGATGTCCACCTTCGTTCACGCGGTCTTTTTCACGTGCAAGCCGAGCGCGACCCCCGAGCAGATCAAGCTGCTGGCGTCCGACTGCCGTTCGATGCTGACTCAGATTCCATCGGTCCGGCAGTTGGTGGCGGGGCGGCGGGAGGAGAGCATGACCCGCCCGGTGAACGACACGGCCTACCATGTTGGGCTGGTGGTTCACTTTGACGACCTTTCCGGCTATCGGCTTTACGCCGACCATCCCTTGCACATGGAGTTTGTCGCCAAGCACAAGGCGTTTTGGGCGGACCTGCGGGTCTGCGACTTTGTCGCCGGGTGACGACAAACCGTCTTCCGAAGTCATATCCCGGGCGAGGTGAGTTGGGATCTGCATGGTGGGGCGCGGTCCTGGACCGGGTTGGTGGCGGGTCCTCCGATAACCTGGGAGAGTTAACGGAAGGAGGGCCAGGACAATGCCGATGGATTGTCCGGATGGAGTTATAGCACCTTGATGGCGCGGTGTGCGCCGAGGTGTGAACCACGGTTCACGAATGCTGAGGACGTCGATTCATGCGACCCAAATGCTGTCTTCTCATCAGTGTGGTGCTAGGGTTCTCGGCCGTTGCTTGTGTTCCCGGGGTGAAGGAACTGGTCGATCCGCTGTTTGAGACCACTGCCGGGGCGACCGCGGTTGCACTTGGGGACATCAATGGTGACGGTCTGACGGATGTGGCTTCGATCTCGAAGGAGTCGCAGCCCGTTCAGATTCATCTGCGCAACCCGATCACGATGAAGTTTGACACCTATACCATTGCGGGGGGTGCTCCGCTGTCGCAGGCCAATGACATTGAGTTGGCGGACCTCAACAGTGATGGCAAGCTGGACATTGTGGTTTTGGTGAATGACACCGGCTTTGTGCCGCCTGAAGGGGCGGCCAAGTCGGGTGCGATTGTGATGCTTGTTCAGGGGGCGGACCCGACGGTTCCCGGCGACTGGACTCAGGTTCCGACTCCTGGAGAGCCGGCGCCGGACAATCTCAGCTTTGCGAGCGACGACCTTGGGGTGACGGATCTGGCGGTGGGCAATCTGGACGGCTGGACGGGGCCGGACATTGTGGTTCTCTCCAACGAGGACGAGAAGACGAACGTTTACTTATACAGCAATCCCGGGGCGGCCAGCGTGACCGACCAGACCGCCTGGACGCCGTCGGTCATTGAGGCGGATGCGGCTCCGCTCGGGCAGGTGAAGGTGAGCGACCTGGACGGTGACGGTGACGTGGACATTGTGTTGAGCGTGCCGACGGCGAAGAGTTTCAATCTGCGCTGGCTGCAGAATCCGCTGGTCGATCTTGGTTCGGCGACTCCCAATCCGGTGCCGACCTTCACGCCGAGCAACATTGATCCGGCGTACGAAGTCAGCGCGGGCGCCAAGGCCACGGCCGCCGGTGATCTCAACAATGACGGCTGGCCCGATCTGGCCTCGATCTCGGACGAGTCGCAGCCGGTTCAGGTTCATCTGCGTGATCCGCTCACATCCACGTTTGAGACGGTGACGATTGCGGGTGGTTCGTTGCTGGCCAGGCCGAGCGTGATCCGGATGGCCGACCTGAACGGTGACGACAAGCAGGATCTGATTGTGTTGGTGCAGAGTACCGGATCAGGTGGTTGCGGCGGTTCCGGGACCACGGATCCGACCGATTGCACGGACAACCGGGGTGCGTTGGTGCTACTCATTCAGGGGGCTGACCCGAGTGTTCCGGCGGACTGGACGCAGGTACCGCGGACCACGGAGAGTCCGTCGGCCACTTTCATTCTCGGGGCGGAAGCGACGGATGTGGTGGTTGGCGACATGGACGGGGCCAACGGGCCGGACATCGTGGTTCTCTCCAACGAGAATCCGGGCAACGAGCTGAACGCGGCCTATTTGTTCACGAATCCGGGACCGGCGGGGGCCGCGGACCAGACGGCCTGGACGCGAACGTGGATCGAGCATGATCTGCCGGCCCTGTCCAAGATGGACCTGACCGACGTGGATGGGGACGGTGATCTGGATGTGGTGCTCGGGGCGCCGACGGCCCAGAGTTTCAATGTGCGCTGGCTACAGAACCCTCTGGTTCAGCTGGCCACGGGGGCCGCCAATCCGATTCCGACGTTCGTTCCCGATCTGATCGACCCGTTGCTTGAAGTTACGGCAGGCGCCAAGACCACGGTCCTGGGGGACGTGAATGCCGATGGGCTGCTGGACATCGTTTCCGTTTCGGACGAATCTCAGCCCGTGCAGCTGCACCTGCGCAATGCCCTGACCGGCAAGTTTGACACGCTGTCGATTGCCGGTGGTGCTCCCTTGGCCAAGTCGGTCGATCTTGGTCTTGGCGATTTCGACATGGATGGGAGGATGGACATTGCCGTACTGGTCAACGACACCAGTTACACTCCGCCGGAGGCCTGGAAGGCTCAGAAGGTCGGGGCGTTGGTTCTGTTGTTGCAGGGTGCGGACCCGACGGATCCCAACGATTGGTTCCAGGTGGATGCCGCGGACAGCAACTGGCGGGCCTCGCCGGTTGAGCCACCTGCGGCTGGCACGGACATGATGCTGCCCGGAAACACGGCCGGGCCGCTGAGCCTGACGGTTGCGGACTTTGATCAGGACGGGCGGTCGGACATCGCCCTGACCTCGAACGAGCCGAACGATCCGGGTGACCCGAGCATTCCGCGGCGGTTCGTGAAGCTGTTCCTCAATCCCGGCAGGCTGGGGCAGTCTTCGGCGGATCCGGCCAACTGGACTCGGATGAGCATTTACGCCACGACCGTCGATCTGAACCAGGTATTTTCGACGGATCTGGATCTGGATGACGACATTGACGTGGTGGTGACCTCGCCGACGGCGAAGAGCCACAACATCAGCTGGCTGCAGAACACCGGCAACATGGCGGTTTGGACGGAGAAGATGATTGCCCAGCAGGAGGGTGGGGCGGGCGCGATCGCGCTGGGTGATATTAACGGCGACGGCAGCGTGGATGTGGCCGCGGCCAGTGCCGCGGACAGGCTCACCCAGTGGTTCGTGAACCCCGGCCCGACGGCTCTGGCTCCGGGCACGGCTCAGGTTCCCTGGTACGTTTTCAATATTGGGACGCTTGACGAGGGTGACATCAACCAGGTTCGGCTGGTGGATCTGGACAACAACGGGACCTTGGATTGCTTTGTCACCGCCAGCGGCGTGGGTTACGGCTTCCGGCGGCAGACGGACGTTGAGCATGTCTGGGACGCGTTTCCGATCTTCCGATCTGATCCCGTGGCCACGATTGGCGGGGCCAGTTTTGCCGATTTTGACGGTGACGGGAAAGTGGACGTTGTCGCCCCGTTCAACCGTGACGGCTTGGTGGATGACCGGTTTGTGCTCTACAAGTCGGTGGCGGCGAGCCTGTGGTATCGCCGTTTGATCGGCCAGCAGCAGGGCGGGGCGAACCTGGTTGCGGCGGGGGACATTGATGCTGACGGGAACCCGGACGTCGCCGTGGCCAGTGCCGCGGACCGACTGGCCCAGTGGTTCAAGAATCCGGGTAGTACTGTGGTGGCGTTTGATGCCCCGCAGGTTCCGTGGCAGGTTTACACGATTGGGGCGTTGGCGGCCGGCACGCTGAATCAGATTCAGCTGGTTGATCTGGACAACAACGCGACGCGGGACTGTTTCGTGACGGCCAGCGGCCTGGGGTACGGTTTCCGCCGCCAGGCCAACGTTCAGCACTCCTGGGATTCGTTCTTCATCACCGCGACGGATCCGGTGGCGGTGATTGGCCAGACGGCCTTTGCCGATTTCACCCGCGACGGGCGGATTGACTTTGTCGCCCCGTTGAATGCTGACGGTCTGACCGGTGATCGGATTGTCTTGTACACCTCGGTGACGGCCAGCCTGTGGCAGCGGCGGCTGATTGGGCAGCAGCAGGACGGCGGGGAGTGCATTTCGGTGGGCGACATTGACGGTGACGGGAGCCCCGATCTGCTGGCCGCGAGTGCGACTTACGGTGTGGCTCAGTGGCTGAAGAACCCGGGGCCGCTGAGTCTGCTGCCCGGTTCGACGCAGGTGCCTTGGACGACGTACACGATTGGCCAGATATCGGACATCGACGTGGACGGTGCGGCCGGTGGCGGATCGATCAACCAAGCTCATCTCGTGGACATGGATGGCGACGGGCGTCTGGACGTGTTCCTGACCTCGGACGACGAGGCGAAAGGTGGGGTGGCCTTCATGTACACGCAGCTGGTGGATCCGCGATCGACCTGGCTGGGCTCGCCCCTGTTCACGACCGATCCGGCGGGCCAGCTGGGGACGGCCGGTTTCATGGACGTGGATCTGAACGGTTTCATGGACATCATCGTTCCGGTGAATCGTGCGGGCCTGATTTCGGACGACGTGGTGCTCTTCGTGAGGTAGTGGCATCGCGGGGCATCCGGGCGGCGTTTCGAGGTCCGCAATCACCTTCGGCGGATCACCTTGTCGAGGGTCTGGACTCTCGGCGATTCAGTCATCAGCGGTCGCCGTCGCGAGCGTGGGCCACGAACGTGGGGTTTCAAGCGGTCATCAGCTTGGCGAGTCCCTGCGGTGCAACTTGATGCGGCGAGCGGCATGATGTATTCTACGTGAGTCAACTGGCTTGTCCCATGGTGCAAGTGAGCCGGTTGTGCAAACCGGGAATTCCAGCCCGGGAGGTGAGGGGCAGTTCGTGGAGCTTAGCAGCAGCGAGAGCGTATTACCTCTAGAGAGTAGACGCCTCGAAGCGCGAAGGACCTGAGGCGAGAGGACCGGCGCGCCCTGATTCGTGCGCCGGAGTCAAGTGATCCCGTGAGGCCGAGGAGGAGTGTTTGGTGATGACACGCGTGGTTCTGGTTTGCATCGTGACGTTGGTGTTTCTGGTTGGGGGCCTGACCTGTGGAACCGGTACGCCGTTGCCCTCGGGTTTTTCGGCGTTCCCGAATCCGATCGAATTCCTGGTTCCCGGCGAGGAGATTTACCTGACGATCGAGGCGAACGAAGGATCTCTCGCTTCGTGGTCGGTCAGTGCGGTGGCGAGCTGGATCCTGATGGAACCTACAAGCGGCACCGGCAACGGGCGGGTCAAGGTTCACATCGATCGTGAGTCGATGGCCCCGGGGGAGTACTCGGAACCGATTCAGGTAGTGACGAACCTGGGCACCACGACGGTGACGGTCATGACGACCATTCACCAGGGAACAGGTTTGACCGGGGAGATCGCGTTTGCCAGCCATCGTGACGGCAATTGGGACATCTACGCCATGAACGTGAACGACAAGTCCGTTCGCCGATTGACCGACAGCACGGCCGATGATATCGCGCCCTTCTACGCTCCCGACGGCAACACGATCGTCTTCGCCTCCAACCGGTCGGGCAACTACGACATCTACACCATGTCCGTCGACACGGGCGGCGGAACTCCGCTGATTGTCGATTCGGCCGATGATCGTTATCCGAGCGTTTCGCCCGACGGGACGAAGATCGCCTTCATTCGCCGGGAGGGTGAGGAGGAAGAGCGGATCCTCTACGTGGCAAACATCAACGGTGGGTCGATTACCCGGATGAAGAACGACCAGATGCTGCGTTACACTTACTCGACGACTGCGTGGCCCATGGATGAGGTGCACCTGGGCGACAGCCGGCCGGCCTGGTCGCCGGATGGGAGCAAGATCTACGTCTCCTACTGGGTCATTCCGGGGCCGACGCCGACGCAGCGCGCGCGGAATATTGCCGAGTTCAGGGCCACGGATCCCAACGCCGATCTTCGAGGAATCGGGCTCAACTCGGGTGTGGGTGGGGATTGGGATACCTGGAGTGATGTCTCGCCGGACGGCACGAAGATCGCCGGTGGGGCCGACCCGAGGATCTTCGTGGTCGATCTTGACGGTGCGGTGGTTGATCCCATTCTTCCCGCCGACAGTGACAATGACTCTGCGCCGACGTGGTCGCCGGACGGCCAGCACATCGCATACGGCTCCAACGAGACCGGCCTCAACCGCGACATCTGGGTGGTGGACACCTTCATGACGCGCGGGCAGTACCTGCGGGTTCAACTCACCGACGATGCGGCGGATGACGAGACGCCTGTCTGGCGACCGCAGTGAAGCGTCGCCGGGTCGTTTCATCAGACGAACGCCGGCGGAGTGGGTTGTGTGCTGGGCATGGAATCATTCCGGGTATGGGGGCATGTCCAGGGAGGGTTTTGGTTTCAGCCGGTGGTCGGCCGATCCGGACATCCGGTCATCGGTTTCTGGGCGGCATCGGTGCTGGCCGGGATGTCTGGGTTGAAGAGGGCGGGTCACGGGGCCTGGTTCGGCTGATCGCAGAGCAGGGGGGCGACGCTGTTTCTGGCGAGGGCCAAGTCGGCCGGAAAGTCGATTTCGCAGCAAGGCAGGTCGCCGATATCGACCGGGGTGATGGTCCACCGCCCGCAGAGGGTATTGACTGCTTCTTCGAAGTAGGCTTTGAGTGCCTGGACGTGTCCGCCCTCGACGGCGGTGGTCAGTGTCTCGACGAAGGCGGGGGCCAGATCCGGTCCGAATCGGGCCAGGCCGACGAACTCGCCCTGGCAGGCGGCGGGGTTCAACTTCTTGCCGATTCGCGTGATTCGCCGGTTCTTGATTTCGACCTTGACATCTTCCAGCCCGCAGGTTCCGAACCGGACGGCGCACGCGGTGGGGTTGGGTTCTGCGTACAGGCGGAGGGCCAGCCGGCGGTCGAAGACCACGTCGGCGTTGGCGTAGTAGAAGGAGCCGGTGATGTGGCGTCTGGCGAGGTAGAGCGAGTAGAGGGTATTGGTTTCCGCGAAGTGTTCGTTGACCACGAAGGTGAGCTGTCCGGGCAGATCGGCGAGGTGGGCCTGGAGCTGGCCGCGTTCGAAGCCGAGGACGACGACGAACTCATTGATGCCGGCCGCGGAGAGAGAAGCCAGCTGGCGGCGAATGATGCTGGTGCCGCCGACGTCGGCCATGCACTTGGGGTAGTGGAGGCCGAGCCGCCTTCCGATGCCGGCCGCGAGGATGATTGCCTTCATCGTCCACCCGGGTAATCGAGGAGGATGCGTTCGAACTGCTCGAATGCCGCCTCGCAGGGTTGTTCGACGATCTGGGCGATGGCCGTGAAGAGTGGCACCTGCAGACGCAGGGCGGCCATTTCGGACACGGCCGTCGCGGTCATGGCTCCTTCGACGACCATGTTGACTCTGGCCAAGGCCTCCTTGAGCGGTGCGCCGCGGGCGAGCAGTTCGCCGAGGCGGTAGTTTCGGCTGTCGGGGCTGAAGCAGGTTGCCACCAGGTCGCCCAAGCCGGCGATGCCGAACACGTGGTCGGTGGACATCTTGAGGAAGCCGGCCAATCCGGCGATTTCCTTGAGTCCGTAGGTCAGGAGCAGGCCGATGGTGTTTGCTCCGAGTTTTCGCCCGGCGATGACGCCTGATCCGATCGCGAAGACGCCTTTCATGGCCGCGCAGAGTTCGACGTCGATCTTGTCGCGGGTCATGTCCAGGTGGAGCCGGTCGCTGCGCAGGGTTTTGGCGATCTGGAGGAGGACGTGGACGTCCTCGCAGCCGAGTACCAGTTTGGCTGGCCGGCCCTCGGCGATTTCGCGAGCGATGGTTGGCCCGGACAGGACCGCTACGGTGGCCTCGGGGAGGATGGCGGAGATGACCTGGCTCATGGTCCGGAAGGTCGCTCGCTCGAGGCCCTTGGATGCGGTGACGATGGCCGGGTAGGGTGGGCGGCATTGCTCGCGGATCTGGTGGGCGACGTCGCCGACGACGGCCGAGGGGACCACGATCAGCACGACGTCCTCGGGGGTGAGCGGCGAGGAGAATGCGGTCTCGGCGATGATATCCTTCCGATCGCCGCCGCAGGTGTGTTTCAGTGACGCCCGGGCCGGCTGGACCAGATCGGGCGATTTGCACCACAGTCGCACGGTCTGCCGGGGGTTGACCAATCCTGCCAGCGTTGTCCCCCAATTGCCCGAACCGATGATCACCACGCTCATGCCGTGATTCCTGCGGCCACTGCTTACCTCAAGGCCGGGCCATACCTTATATGACGGCTCCAGAGGGTGCAAACGGCGCGTCGTGGTCGACTGAGGCAAGCGGGAGGAGGCATGAATCGTCGCGCCGAGGAGGCAGGGACGGTCGCGACGGATTTGCCGACCGGGTGGTAGCCGGCGACATCGTTGGCTGCCGCGTCATTGCCGTGCCGGTTCTGCTGACTGCCTAGGTGTTGGCGTTGGGCGTGACCGTTGGGAGGAGTCTTTCTGGCTGGAGGGGTGACGTGATCAGGGCGCGGGTGCGGGCCGTTGGGTTGGGGTGCGTTGTGTGGTTCTGACGGTGTGGCCTCTTGACCTGCGGCTCGGCAGCCGCGATACCTGTGGTATGACGGTGTCTTCGGGTCGATGGTCGCCGGGTCTGGCCGGTGGTTTTTCGGTGGTCTTGGCGGTGGTGGCGTTCTGGCCGTCGCTGTCCAACGGTTTCATGTACGATGACGTGCCGCTGGTCGCGAGGAATCCGCTGGTGACTGAATCGGGGCCGTGGTACCGCTTCTGGGTGGAGCCCTGGTGGCCGCGCGGCTTGTCGTTGGACAAGCTGTATCGCCCGTTGACGATGTGGAGCTATCGGGCGAACGCGGTACTGGCCGGTGGTGGCAGGGAGCTTGACCCGTGGTCTTTCCGGTTGACGAACCTTGGGCTGCACGCGTTGGCCACGCTGGGTGTGGTATTGGTCGGGTGGCGGCTGACCGGGCGTTCGGTGGGGGGGTGGATTTCCGGGCCGCTGTTTGCGGTGCATCCGGTGCACACTGAGGCGGTGGTTACCTGCTATGGCCGGGCGGAGGTTCTGGCCGGCTGCCTGGTGGTTTGGCTGGTGTTCCGGTATTTGAAGCTGCCGGTCGCGGGGCGGTGCTGGCGATGGCACCTGGTGAACGCTGTGCTGCTGTTGGCCGCGGTGATGAGCAAGGAGCATGCTGCGTTTGTCTGGCCGGTGTTGTTTTCGATTGACCTGTGGCGTTGGCGGCGGCTGTCGGCGGGTCGGAGGCCGGGCTGGCGGGTGTGGCTGAACGGCACGCTGGCTCCGGCTCATGTTGGTCTGGTCCTGGCGTTGGCGGGGTTCTTTTTTCTCCGGTACCACGTTTTCGGGTGGACGTACATGGGTGACATGACCCAGGTACGGGCGTGGGAGGTGCCGATGGCTGAGGCGACCCCTGCGGAAAGGCTGCTGACCCCTTTTCGGTTGGGTTGGATCACGCTGCGGGTGGTGTGCTGGCCGGAGGCCCTGTGTCCGGTGTGGTCGGTTCCGGCGACGATGCCGGCGGGGGGTTTGGCCGCCGATGTGGTGGGTGGGATGGTCCTGGTGGTGGGTGGTCTGGTGGTGGTTGGTTTGGGCTGGCGGCGGGGCTGGCTGCCGGGCACGATGGTGCTCGGGGGGCTGGTGATGATGCTCATTCCGACGCAGGCGTTGTCCGTGGCCATGTGGTGGTATGCGGAGCGATGGTTGTACTTGCCGAGCGTCTTTGCGGCCGCGGTGGTGGGGGTGGTTCTGGCCCGGCTGGGGGTGGCGGGCTGCGGGATCGGGATATCGCTGGCGTTTCTCCTCTTGCCATCTTCGTGGCAGTATTGCCCAGCTTTTGCCAGTGATCTGGCAATGAACCGGGAGGTGATCCTCCGCCAGCCGGACAGCTTCCAAGCCCGCCGGAATCTCGCCCTGGCGCTTTACGAAGCCCAGCGATACGAGGAGGCGATTCAGGCGGCCCGGGAGTGCGTGGAGCGGTTCAATGCCCGGGGGAGCTATGGGCCGAGGTTCAAGCCGGTCGAGGAGCCCTACTGGGTTCTGCTCAAGAGCTACCTGGCGTTGGGTGATGGAGCTGGGGCGGTGGAGGCCCTGGACATTTACGAGGCGATGCGGGCTCATCTTCCGGCTCCGCGTCTGACTGAGGAGCGGCGGGAGGCTCTGGCGTTGATTGCCCGGGCGAGCTCGCGGCCGGCGGCCGGGGAGGCTTCCGGCCGGTGATGGCATCGGTCGGGTCTGGTCCCTATAATCGGTCCCGCCGGGGTCATTTGTTCGGTGTCCAGACGGGTCGTGTCCCCCGCTGTTGGGCGCCGGGCGGAGGGGTGTCCGGCCGGTCGGATGTCGAAGAATACGCATGTCCACGGGTCATGGATATCGGGTACGGATTGTGGGAGCGGCCATTGGGCTTGGTCTTTGGGTGGGGGGCTGTTCTGAGCGGATGCCTTATCCAGGGGCGTTGAATTCGCCGCGTCCGGACGAGCGGGCTCGGGCGGCCATTCACGCCGCGGAGACGGGTGACCGGGACGTGATCGGGATTCTCGTGGATCGGTTGGAGGATCCTGACGAAGGCGTTCGGTTCTACGCGATCCTTGCCTTGGAGCGGCTTACCGGCACTCGGATGGGGTATGATTACCGGGTGGGGCCGAGCCAGCGGCGGCGGGCGGTTCAGGAGTGGCGGCGGCACCTGGCCGAGCAGGCGAAGGTGGGCACCAGGCCAGCGGGAGGTGTGGGTGGATGAAGACGAGCGGGGCGCAGCCTGTGGATCAGCCGCTCGTGCTGGAGATTACCAGCGAAACCCAGCATCTAGCCGGTGTCCGGGTGGCGGTGCTCGGTGCGGCCCAGGCGGTGGGCTTCGTCGAGCCGCAGCTGTCGGGCATTGCCCTGGCGATTGACGAGGCTTTGACGAATGTGATCCGGCACGGATATCGGGGGCAGCCGGGGCGACCGATTCAAGTGACCATTCAGCCGGTCCGGCGGGGTGAGCGGTGTGGCATCGAGGTGACGATCTGCGATTGCTGCCCGCAGGTGGATCCGGCCACGATCATGGGTCGTGATCTGGGGGATGTTCGGCCGGGCGGGCTGGGCACGCACATCATTCGGACGGTCATGGACGAGGTGGAATACAGCAAGCGCGAGCCGGAGGGTATGCGTTTGCGGCTGTTGAAGATGCTGGGCGAGGGTGGTACGGGGCTCGGGGCGGGCGGATTGGATCCCACGAGGGGGAAGTCCTGAAATGGCGGAGGCGCGCAACGTGGTGCGAGAGATACGGCAGCAAGGCCGAGCGACCATTGTCGTTCTGTCTGGTGAGGTGGATCTGCACCACACGCCCGAGGTTCACAAGGCCCTGGTTGGGGCTTGTCAGCAGCGGCCCGAGCGGCTGGTGATCAACCTGAGCGAGGTGGGCTACATGGACTCGTCGGGCATTGGCACGCTGGTGGAGATCTTCCGCCGGGTGAAGAGTTTTGGCGGCAAGCTCGTGCTTTGCGGTCTGAATGAGCGGGTGTACAGCGTGTTTGAAATTACCCGGCTGAACAAGTTCTTTGAGATCTTGGAGACCGAGGAGGAGGCTCTGGGCGCATGAGTGACGCCGCGACTGAACCTCAGGCGGGTTTTGTGGTCGGGGGCATTACCGCCCTGGGGCGAGCCGGTCTTCGCGTCCGCCGTCGCATCGTTGAGGGTGTCCGGTATGCCGGCGGCGTCGGTTATCTCCTGGTCGATACGGCCCTGTGGACGTTCCGGGGGTTGTGTTTGCGCAGTGCCCGGTTTGGCTGGTCCGCCCTGTTCAGCCAGATGGTCCGGGTGGGTGTCCAGAGCGTTCCGATCATTGTTTTGGTCCAGACTTTCATCGGCATCATTCTCGCCCTGCAGCTTCAGCCGACGCTGGAGCAGTACGGTTCGACCGACAAGATCGCCAACATCATTGGCATAGCCATGTTCCGCGAACTGGGGCCGCTGCTGTCGGCGGTGGTGCTCAGCGGCTTTGCCGGGGCATCGATCGCCGCCGAGATTGGGGCCATGGTCGAGTCTGAGGAGATCAAGGCCCTTCGGGCCCACGCCCTGAATCCGATTCGTTTCCTGGTTGTGCCCCGAACGCTGGCCACGATCATCATGCTCACCGGCCTGGCGATCATCGCGGATGTGGTGGGGGTGTGCGGCGGAATGATGATTTCGTGGTGGGTGCTGGGCATTGAGCCGGCCCAGTATCTGGACAACACCCGGACGGCCCTGGTGTATCGCGATTTCTTCACCGGGTTGAGCAAGGCTGCGGTCTTCGGGATGCTGATCTCGATGATTGCCTGCTACGAAGGGCTGACGGTTCAGGGCGGGGCCGAAGGTGTGGGCCGGGCGACGACCTCGACGGTGGTCAAGTCGATTGTTGCCTTGATTGCGACCGACTGCCTGTTCACGGCCGTTTTCTTCATGTTCGGCCTGTGATCGATTGGCGTGGTGAGGGATGGACGTGGAGGACGGTTTTGTCATTTCGATTCGCCACCTGGCCAAGGTTTTCCCCGACCGGGATGGCCGCCCGGTTCGGGTGCTGGACGACATCAGCTTCGACGTTCTGCCGGGCGAGACCCTGGTGGTCATGGGCGGGTCGGGTTGTGGCAAGAGCACGCTGCTCAACTGTCTGATTGGCGAGCTGTTGCCCGACGACGGCCACATTCTCTATCGCACCCGGGCGATGGCCGCCCCGGCGGACATGGGGGTGATGGGCGAGGAGGATCTCAACGCCCTGCGGATGCACTTTGGCATCCTGTTTCAGAGCGGGGCGCTGTTCAACTCCATGAGCGTTGCCGACAACGTTGCCCTGCCGCTCCGGGAGCATTCCTACGTTGATCCGTCGATCATCGACATCGTGGTGACGTTGAAGCTTCAGCAGGTTCACATGCTGCCGCACCGTGACAAGATGCCCGCCCAGCTGTCCGGCGGGCAGAAGAAGCGGGCCGGCCTGGCCCGGGCGACGGCCCTGGATCCGGAGATTCTCTTCTACGACGAGCCATCGGCCGGGCTCGACCCGGTCACCAGCGCCGCGATTGACGACCTGATCATCGATCTGTCCAAGAAGCTGCGGGTGACCAGCGTCGTGGTGACCCACGAGATGGACTCGGCTTTCCGGATTGCCGACCGCATGGTCATGCTGGATCGTGGGCGGGTTCTCAAGATTGGCTCGCGGGCGGACTTCGAGAAGATCCGGATGACACCGCCGGCCGATCTGACCGACGACAGCCAGCGGATCATTCATCAGTTCCTCAACGGCGAGACGGAAGGTCCGCTGACCGATGCCGAAGGTCTGAGCGAGTACGAGAAGTGGATCGTACAGGGACAGTAACGGGGAGCCGACATGCCTGTGCAACGTGACGCCTTCAAGCTGGGCCTGACCATGATGATCTTCGTTGCCCTTCTGCTGGTGGTACTGATCTTCCTAGCGCCGCGGGGGGCGGGCGACATGGTGTTCAAGGTGCGTTACCCGGTGAGCAAGCTGAGCACGGTGCTCAAGCCGGGCGGGCAGGTGCAGTGTGGAGGTCTCAAGGTTGGCACGATCACCAAGGTGGCCATCGACGAGGCGGTTGATTCGCAGAACGGGCACCCATCTCTCTTCACGGTGATCACCTTCAAGGTGCAGTCCAGCCTGGGCCTGCGCGACGACTGCAGGATTGTGCCGGTTGGTCTGCTGCTCGGCGAGGGCGGCTCGCTGGTGATCCAGGACCGCGGGGTGGGCCAGGAGTTGGCCGCGGGGAGTACGGTTCGTGGGACGCCGGCCGCGGACCTGAGCAGCCTGATGCAGACTCTGTCGGGCCAGCTTGACCCCAAGGATCCCACCAGTCTGCTGGCCATGGCCAAGAGCCAGCTGGACGCCTCCGACGCCAAGAGCCTGCTCGGCAAGATCCACAAGTCGCTCGATGACATCAACGCGGTGACCCAGAACGTCAGCAACGACTTTGACCCGCAGCAGAAGTCGGCGCTGCTGGCCAAGCTGCATGTGGTCATGGACAACTTCAACCAGACCACCGGTTCGCTTCGCGAGCAGATGGACCGGTCGGCCAACCTGTCCATGCTGACCAAGCTGCACAACACGCTGGACAAGTTTCAGGAGGGGATCCAGACTGTCGCGGACATCCTTCGCGACAATCGCGAGCCGATCACACAGACCGTGGCCAACGTTCGGGAGACCAGCGAGATCGTGGACCAGCAGATTGCCGCCCGGATCGCCGAGCAGCTGGACCCGGCCACCGCCACCAGCCTGATGGCCAGGGTTCATACGGCGGTGGAGCGGCTGGAAGCGTCGCTGAGGGACATCAACAGCATCACCAGCACGGCTCGAGAGATGGTGGTCCTGAATCGCGAGCAGATCACCGCGATGATCGGCAATCTCAAGGAGACCAGTGACCACCTCAATGCGACCGCCGAGGAGGTTCGGGCCAGCCCATGGCGTCTATTCTACAAGCCGACGGCCCAGGAGAGCGCCGAGGCCCAAACGCTGGATGTTGCCCGGACCTTCTCGCGCGCCGCCACGCGGCTCAACGATACCGCCGCCCGTCTGCAGGCTCTGGACGGAGCCGTTCCGGCCCAGGACCCGCGGCTTGCCGAGATTCGCAACCAACTCCATGAGGTTTTCGTCGACTTCCAGAAGGCTGAGCAGGCCTTATGGGAGAAGCTCAAGGTGAAGTGAGGAGTGGCGGTCAGCCGCGGGCATTGAGCGGTCGGGCATGCGGCCACCGCTTTGAGACTCAGTAAGACGGTGCGACCGGGCGGTGCGGTCGCGCCTCAGGAGTGGTGCGAGGATGCATGCGATCACGGTCAGGCCTGCGACGGCCGCCCACCGCACGGCCGGCATGCCGCGGGCGAGGGCGGAGCTGTGCGGCGGGTGTCCTGCCGTCCCGATGACCGGCGGGAAGCCGTCCTCGGACTTTCGACGGAGACGTGCGCCCATTGTCATTGGCTGGGCGGGGGTCGATCCTGACAAGGAGGCGGCGTTTCTGGGCTGGTGGCCTGGCAGGGAGGGGGCTGGTCTGGATGATCTTGCCCTTCGGTGGCCACGGGGTTGATGGGGGCCTGGCTGGCGGCCGGTTCCTGTTGGTCAAACTCGGCCAGCATCTGTCGGAGTTCGAGCCAGAGTGCTCGCTGACGTTGTTTCCAGTTGCGGTAGGTGAAGGTAAATCCCATCGCGCAGAGGCCGAGGTACGAGACGGCATACAGTACCAGGATCAGGGTGTGGTGTTCTGGTCCGAAGTAGCGACGGGTCATGAGGTTGACCACGAAGGCTCCGGCGACCACTCCGAGCAGCAGGCAGCCGACGCCGGCTAGCCAGTAGTCTCTTGGCCGCATGAAAGCGTAGCGTTGTTCAGCCGCCGCCAGGAACTGTCGTGTCGTGGAGGCGTAGTCGATCTTGGCCATTTGGCGCAGCCGGTGGAGGAGTACGGTGGCCAGCAGGAAGTAGACTGCAGTGAGGACGCCCCAGAACAGCACTTCGCTGGCCGGCCGCGGTCTGGGCGGGAACCAGGTCATGACGACGAGCACCAGGAGCCAGCAGAGCACGGCGATGGCGTAGAGGGGGAGTGCTTTCCGCATCCCCCCCCGCATCCGGTCGTCGGCGGCGTGCAATCGGACGATGAGATCGGCCAGCGACGGGGATCCGTTTTCCTGATCAAGCCGGCCGACGGGTGGAGCCTTGACTTGCCGGGCCTTACCCTTGATGCCGTTGAGGTTCATGATCTTTGCTCTCCCACAGGTTCTTCAGTTTCAGTTTCGTACGGTGCAGTCGCACGCGCAGATTGCCCTCGGAGATGCCGAGGATTTCGCTCATCTCGCGGGTATCGACATCCTCCAGGTAGAGGGCGATGAGTGTTTTTTCGAGTGGAGACAGCCGGCGGATGCACTCGTGGAGACGCCGGACCTCGTCTTCCAGGGCGTGATCGACTGGAGGCGCGGCTCGGGGGGAGATGTGGGGATCATCCAGAGGCCGGTCGTCGATCAGGCGGCTCCTGCGTTGAACCGCGCGGAGCTGGCTGAGGCAGGTGTTCACCGTGACGCGGTGGATCCACGTGTTCAGATCGGACCGGCCCTCGAATCCGGGCAGGTTTCGCCAGATGCGGACCAAGACTTCCTGATAGGCATCCTGACGCTCGTACTCGTCGCGGATGTAGCAGCAGCAGATGCGGTAGATCCGGTCCTGGTGGGCTTCGATCACCGTCTTGAATCGTGCGTCTTGGTCCACGGAGCACTCTCCTACCGGTTGGACGCCGGTCGGCGTCGGGGTGTTACAGTGGTGATGGTTGGGGATTTGGGTTTCGGGGTCAATGCCGCCGGCAGCGCACTCGAGCGTCGGATCGGGTAAACTCTGAGGCGTTGGCGCGACGGCTGGGCCAAGGGGTTGACCTGTTGGCGCAGGGCTGCATCCAGGGGTTGCGAGCAAGCGCGAGGCGAGCCCAAGCACCGTCGCCGATGATGCACTCCTGGGGAGACTGGACATGAGAGGACTACTGGTCGTCATTGTGGTTTTGGCGGCAGCGGCGGGTGGAGGGTATGCGTACTGGCATTACTCGGAGGGTGAACCGCCTTCGTACCGCACCGCCGTGGTGCAGCGGGGCGATCTGCTGGTGAGCATCAGCGCCACTGGGACGGTGGAGCCGGAAGAGGTCATTGACGTGGGTGCCCAGGTAGCGGGCAGGATTGAGATGTTTGGCCAGGATCCCCGGGGTGAGACGGTGGACTACAGTTCGCCCGTGGAGGTTGGCACGGTTCTGGCTCACATTGACGATTCGCTGTATGCGGCCGATGTGGCCCAGGCGGAGGCTCAGCTGGAGCAGGCCAAGGCCAGTGTGCTGAAGGCCCAGGCTGATCTCGAGCAGATGAAAGCCAAGCTTCACCAGGCGGAGAAGAACTGGACCCGGGCCAAGGAGCTGGGCATTTCGCGGGCCCTATCGGCCACGGACTTCGATTCCTACGAGGCCGCGTACGAGACGGCCAAAGCCACGGTGGGTGTCGGCGAAGCCACCATTGTCCAGGCCCAGAAAGCGGTGCTTCAGTCGGAAGCGAGCCTGAGGCGTTTTCGCACCAACCTCGGCTACTGCACGATCAAGTCGCCGGTCAAGGGGATCATCATTGCCCGGCGGGTCAACATTGGCCAGACGGTGGTGGCCAGTTTGAACGCACCGAGTCTGTTCCTCATTGCGAAGGATCTGACGCGGATGCAGGTCTGGGCGTCGGTGAACGAGGCGGACATTGGGCGGATCACGGTCGGCCAGCCGGTCAGTTTCACGGTGGATGCTCATCCGGGCGAGGTTTTTCACGGTGAGGTCAGCAAGATCCGGCTGAACGCGAGCATGACCCAGAACGTGGTCACCTACACGGTGGAGATCACGACCGACAACTCGAACGGTCGGCTGCTTCCTTACCTGACGGCCAATGTGCAGTTTGAAGTGACCCGCCGCAAGGAGGTGTTGATGGTGCCGAATGCCGCCCTGCGGTACGTACCCGGGCCGGAGCAGGTCATTCCGGAGGCTCGAGGGGAGTATGGTGGCATGGGAAGCCGGGGCATGGCGGCCTCGCCCTCGGGTTTGGCGGTTTCGAGGCCGGTCTCATCGAAGCCGGCGGGTTCAGGGCCTCCGGCGGTCAAGAGGTTGCAGAACCGGGGGACGGTGTGGGTTCAAGATGGGCTTTTCGTTCGTCCGGTGGTGGTTGACACTGGTTTGACCGACGGATCGATGACTGAAGTGCCGGGGGGTGTTCTCCGGGAAGGGATGGAGGTGGTGATTGGCGAAGTCATCAAGATCGACGGAGACGGGCCGCGGAGTCCGTTCACGCCGCAAATCAGGGGTCAGCGCCGGCCGCAGTAGGCCGGGTGGAAATCGGAGAGCGGGTTTGTGGATCTGATCAAGCTTGAGGGTATCGAGAAGACCTACTACCTGGGTGAGGTGGATCTGCCCGTATTGAGGGGCATATCGTTGGGTGTGACCCGTGGGGAGCTGGTGGCCCTGATGGGTGCTTCCGGTTCGGGCAAGACGACGTTGATGAACATCCTGGGGTGCCTGGATCGGCCGACGGGGGGGCGATACTGGCTGGATGGCCAGGAGATCGCGAGTCTGTCGGCGGATGCCCGGGCGGGGCTGCGTAACCGCAAGATCGGGTTTGTGTTTCAGAACTTCAATCTTCTGGCCCGGACCAGCGCCCTGGAGAACGTCATCATGCCGTTGTCGTACACGTCGGAGAGCGTTTCGGAGCGGGAGGCTCGGGAGCGGGCCATTGGCTTGCTCAACCGGGTGGGTCTGGGGGATCGGTTTGACCACGAACCGTCTCAGCTTTCCGGCGGGCAGCAGCAGCGCGTGGCCATTGCTCGATCGCTGATCAACCGTCCTTCTCTCCTGTTTGCCGACGAGCCGACCGGCAACCTGGATTCGCGGACCAGTGAGGAGATTCTGCGGATGTTCCAGCAGCTCAACACTGAGGAGGGCATCACGATCATTTTGGTGACCCACGACGCCACGGTGGCCCAGCATGCCCGGCGGATCATCCGTATTCGGGACGGCATGATTGAGGACGACGCGCCGGTTGGTGGTGTTCATGGATCGGCGGAGGTGCGGCGATGACCGCCTGGCTGTCGGCGCGATTGCATGCCCGGATACTGCGGACGGCTTTTCGGGCCCTGCGGCGGAATGTTATGCGGAGCGCCCTGACGACGCTGGGCATCATCATCGGGGTATCCGCGGTGATTGCGATGATGGAGATTGGCAACGGCACCTCGTCGTTCATCAAGAAGTCGATTACGAGCATGGGGGTGGACAATCTGCTAGTGGCTCCGGGGTCGGCGGCGAGCGGGGGGGTGACCTTTGGTGCCGGCAGTGTCATGACCCTGACGCCGGAAGACGCGGATGCCATTGTTCGGGAGTGTCCGGCGGTCAGGGCGACAGCGCCGGTGGTGCGGGCCCGCACGCAGGTGATCTACGGTAACCGGAACTGGGTGCCGACGTTCATTTGGGGTACGACGCCATCGTTTCTTGAGGTTCGCAACTGGGGCAACCTGGCCGAGGGGGAGCCGTTTACGGACCAGGATGTGCGCAACGCGAGCAAGGTATGCCTGTTGGGCCAGACGTTGGTTCGCGAGCTTTTCCTGGGCCAGTCGCCGATCGGCCAGGAAGTTCGGGTTCAGAATGTGGCCTTCAAGGTTGTCGGGGTGCTGGCTCCCAAGGGGGCGAACCTCATGGGCATGGATCAGGACGATGTGCTGCTGGCCCCGTGGACGACGATCAAGCGTCGTGTGGCCGGCACGAACCTGGCCAGCGTGAACCAGAGTGCCGCGAGTTCTTCGGGTTCGAGCTCGGTGAACACGCTGAGCGATTTGTATCCCGGGAAAGAGAACCTGTATCCAGTTCCGTCGCAGACCGAGCTGGCGAACACGCCCACGTTGGTTCGATTCACGAACGTGGATCAGATCATGGTTGCGGCCGCGTCGCCCAACGAGCTCGAGCAGGCGATGCGTCAGATCACGCAGCTGTTGCGTGAGCGTCACCGGATTGCTGAGGGCGAGCTGGACGATTTCAACATCCGGGACATGACCGAGATGACCAAGATGTTCTCCTCGACGACCAGTCGAATCACCAACCTGTTGTTGTGCGTGGCGTTCATCTCGTTGATTGTGGGTGGGGTGGGCATCATGAACATCATGATGGTATCGGTGACGGAGCGGACCCGGGAGATTGGCCTGCGGATGGCGGTGGGGGCGAGGGCCCGGGACATTCTCCG
Organism: Phycisphaerae bacterium; assembly: GCA_018003015.1. Classification (NCBI taxonomy): domain Bacteria; kingdom Pseudomonadati; phylum Planctomycetota; class Phycisphaerae; species Phycisphaerae bacterium. Next base: position 22,752 of record JAGNEZ010000076.1, read on the forward strand.
GCAATTCCTGGTCGAGGCCGTGGTTCTGTGCATGCTCGGCGGGGTCATTGGGATCCTGTTGGGCCGGGGCAGTTCGCTGCTGGTTCGGGCGTTCATGCAGTGGCCGACGGAGCTGTCGGTTGGCGCGATTGTGGCGTCGGTCGCGGTCTCGGTGACCGTGGGGGTGATTTTCGGCTACTACCCGGCATGGAAGGCCTCGCGGCTGGATCCGATAGAGGCGCTCAGGTACGAGTAAGGCCGGTCGTGGCGGGAGTTCAGGGGTTCGGCGGCTGCTGAATCGCGTAGAGTCGGGTCATGGTGGCCACGTAGAGGACGCCGTTGGCGGCGATGGGCGTGGCGTGGATGGGTCCGCCGAGGTTGATGGTTCGGATGACCTTTTTTTCGCGTTCGGCTGCGAGGATGGAGAACTCGCCGCTGCGGCTGGCGGCGTAGACCTTGCCGTCGGCGACCAGCAGGGAGGCCCAGATTTCGCCGCGGACGCGGTGGGTCCAGTAAGGCCGTCCGGTGTGGGCATCGACGCAGTGGACCTCGCGTCCGCAGTCGCCGATGAAGACCAGATCGCCCATGACGGAGGGGGTGCTCATGCAGAAGCGGTTCAGGGGGTAGGACCAGAGTTTGCCGCTGCGGGTGATGTTGCCGGTCCCGGTGGCGTCGATGCACTTCAGCCAGGTCTGCGGCTTGCCGTGCCAGTAGTCGCCGCCGGCCTCGACGTAAACGCGGTTGCGGTGGAACACGGGCATGCCGGTGATGTTGCTGGGGCTTTCGGTGCGGTTGTCCTGGTACTTGAAGATATCTTCCTTGGGAGCGGCGGGGTCGCAGTCGAAGCTCCAGACGCGTTTGAGGTTCTGGACCGAGTCGTCGGGCGGAGGCGAGGGGAGGGGCTCGAACGCGTACACGAGGCCATCTCCGCCGGCGAAGAAGATCAGTGGCCGGCCGTCGACCTCGCCGAGTGAGGGCGAGGACCAGGTGTTGTGGATGGTTCGGGGGGCCATCTGCTCGTTGTCGCGGGCCACGAGTTTGCCGGTGTTCTTGTTGAAGACGACCAGGCTGGGGGCGTCGGGCGAGGGGATGCTGAGGTGATCGTCGGCCACGCCGTTGGAGGTACACAGATAGAGGCAATCGCCATATACGAGGACGGAGGCGTGGGCGGCGTCGTGGGAGTGGATGCCGAGCTTCTGCATGTCGTACAGCCAGAGGATGTCGGCGTCGGTGGGGTTGACCGGGGCCGGTGGGGCGTCGGGAGCCGCCATGTGCTGACCTTCGTCCTTGTAGGGTCCGTCGTTGCCGTTGGTCATGCCGTCCAGGTCGAGGCACATGACCTCGTTGCGGTTGGAGACCAGATAGAGGCGGCGGTCTTCGACGGTGACCGGCGAGACCATGCCGGTGTTGGGCCAGTCCATGAATGGGTTGGGCCCCTTTTTGGGCACGACGAGCTGCCACACCAGCCGCCCGTCGCGTTCGTCGAGGCACAGGACCACGCCGCAATCGCCCTGATGCTGGGGATCGCGCGGCTTGGCGTTGTTGGTGCCGATGAAGACTCTGCCGCTCGCGACCACCGGGCTGGAGTTGGTTTCCGTGCCGAGCGCGGCGGACCATTTGACATTCTTGCCGGTCTTGAGATCGAACGTGTCGGGCAGGTTCTTCTCATGGGAGATCATGTTGCGGGAGAATCGTTCGCCCCACTGGGGCTGATCGGCGGCCAGAGCGGCCGCGGTGACGATGGCTGAAGCCAGAACGCAGGGCCAGAGTGCCGATCGACTGCCTGTTTGGCTCATAAGCGTCTCCGTGGCTCGAAGGACAAGGTATCTTCAGCATAACCGACATGTTGTCATCCGGCGACTTGGTTTTCGAGGTGGCGCGGTGTCCGGTGGAGACAAGCGGCGTTCTGTCTCGGCCCTGGGACGGGCGTCACTCGCGTTCCGGTGAGTGGATTCAGGGGGTGGGTCCGTTCCGGGGCAGGGTCTGTGACCTCTTATGGCGGAGATGTTTCAACGCCGGCGTTGGGCGGTGGGGGGCGAACAGGGTGGATCTTGAACGATCTCGGGATAGCATAAGGCCGTCTGCGACTCAGTGGGAGCCGTTCGCTCTGGAGGGGCTTAGCTGCAGGGAGACTGGTGATGTGCCAAGTGATGTTGGTCTCGTTTCTGGTGTGCGTGGGTTCGGCCGCTGATTCGGGAGGCCAGTCAGCTGGAGGGGCTGCGATGCTTGTTCCGATGCCGGTGGAGATGAAGGCGGGTTCGGGTGCGTTCACGATCACCTCCGGGACGGTGGTCGTGGCGAGCGGTCCTGCGGCGGCCGAAGCCCGCAAACTGGTGGACGCGCTTGCCCCAGCGATGGGTTATCGCCTGCGGCTTGCCGACGGTGCGGAGGCTCGGGACGGCGCGATCGTGTTGCGGATCGACGAATCGCTCCGGCAGCTTGGTGACGAGGGCTACCAGCTCGATGTGGCGGCGAATCGCGTCCTGATCACCGGGCTCAAGCCGGCGGGTCTGTTCTACGGGATTCAGTCGTTGCTTCAGCTGCTGCCGCCGGCGGTCTTTCGGCAGGCCCCGGTGGTGGGGGGGAGTTGGGCGGTGCCTTGCGTGTCGATCACGGACTATCCCCGGTTTGGCTGGCGTGGCCTGATGCTCGACACCTCGCGGCACTTCATGCCGAGGACGTTTGTGCTCAAGCTCATCGACGTCCTGGCCCTGCACAAGTTCAACAGCCTGCAGCTTCACCTGACGGACAATCAGGGCTGGCGGATTGAGATCAAGAAATACCCCAAGCTGACCGAAGTCGGGGCCTGGCGTGATGAGACGGTTGTCGGGCATGCCGGCAAGAAGCCGTGGGAGTTTGACGGTCGCCCGCACGGTGGCTTTTACACGCAGGACGACATCCGGGAGATTGTGAGCTATGCGGCCGACCGGCACATCAACGTGGTTCCGGAGATCGAGATGCCTGGTCACGCCCGGGCGGCGATCGCCGCGTATCCGGAGTTAGGCTGCCACCCGGACCAACCGCTCAAGCCGTGGACGGTCTGGGGGGTCTGCCCGGACATTTACATTCCGACGGACAAGACGATCGGGTTCGCGCAGGACGTGCTCGCCGAGGTTCTGGCGCTGTTCCCGAGCCAGTTCATTCATGTGGGCGGCGACGAGGCGACGAAGGAGCAGTGGAAGGCCAGCCCGGTGGTCCAGGCTCGCATCAAGGAGCTTGGCCTGAAGGACGAGGACCAAATGCAGAGCTGGTTCATCAAGCAGATGGACACGTTTCTCGCGCAGAAAGGGCGGCGGCTCATCGGGTGGGACGAGATTCTCGAGGGCGGCCTGGCTCCCGGCGCCGTGGTCATGTCGTGGCGAGGGGAGCAGGGTGGCATTACCGCGGCCAAGGAGGGGCATGACGTGGTCATGGCTCCGACGGGGTGGACCTACCTAGCCTTGATTCCCACGGAACCCTGCGGGCTTAACACCCGCGGCGGAGATTCCACACGCCCGACAGGGTCGGCGCCTTCCGTCTGTTAGTAGTGCACTAGACTCAACAGCGAGTATTTCACCAT
>JAGNEZ010000077.1 GCA_018003015.1 Phycisphaerae bacterium
GAGGATTACCTGGACGACTTCCGGGCCCGGGGCGTCGACGGCCTCATCAGCATCTTCCACAACCACCCCGCGTACAGGAAGATCGTGGAGCCGGAGCTGCTGAGCTTCAAGAACGTGGTCTTCTACGAACGGCCGGGCGACTGTCCCGCAGCGAAGGCGGAGGGTCCCTGCTACGTGGAGGCGGATTTCCCGGCGGTGAGCCGGATCAGCGTCGAGCACCTGATCGAGCGGGGTCGGCGGCGCATCGGCCTGGTCCTCGCCAACGTGTCCTTTCCCTACGCTCTGCAGCGACGTTCGGCCCACATGAAGACGCTGGTGGAGGCAGGCTTGGCGGCGGATGAGGCCCTGGTCTGGATCCTGGACGAGCGGACGCCCGCGAACTGGACGCAGCCCTTCACGCCCGAATTGGCCGCACGGGCGGTGGAGGATCTGGTCGCCGGTCAGGGCGTGGACGCGATCGCGGCGGTGAACGACCTGTACGCGGCCCGGCTCATGGCCGCCGTTCGGCGGAGCGGCCGCCGCGTGCCGGACGACATCGCCATCGTGGGCTGCGACAACCTCGAGATCGGCACGCTGGTCGAGCCGCCGCTGACCACCGTCGATCTGAACGTCGAGGCCCTCGCGCGGGCCATGGTGACCATGCTCCTCGAGCTGCTGGAGCACGGGACGGTGCCCCCTGATCGGCGGGCAGTGGTGATCGCCCCGGAATTGGTGGCAAGGGCCTCCACCTGAGCCGGAGGGGTGCATTCGCCCTCCGCGCGATGAGCGGACGAAGGACCTCTCCGACCGACGGAGACGACAAGACGCGGATCGGTCCGCGACACGATAGAGTGATGTGGTTCCACAAGGAGGAAACGCATGCAGTCCACGAGACGACCGGCCGTGGTGGCGGCGATGATCCTGGCGATGGCGGCAGGCCACGTGCCCGCGGCAGACGAGAATGCCCTGCGCGGCTACCCCGAACCGGTACCCGAGGATGCGTCGTTCGAAACCGTCGTGAACAGCCAGCCCTTCCCGCGGATGAAGATCCCGGTGCCGATCATCGGTGCCAAGGTACACCCAGAAGAGGTACATGTCACCCCATCCGGTGGGCTGATCTTCCCCCGCCGCGGGCAGACGGAGGGGCCATGCGTGGCGATCCTGGTCGGTTCCCGGCCAAATGGAGAGCAGGGCTCCGGCGAAGCGAACCTGGCCCTGCCACCGGTGGAGGCGGTAACGTCGAAGCTGGTGGAAGGATACATGCCGGGCGTCGAACACACCTGGACGATGGGCGATCTGCAGGTGCGGCAGGTGGCGTTTGCGACCCAGGGGGGCAAGTTCGAGTCGAGCACGGCCAATGAGCCGCTCATCGCGATGATCCGCTACACGATTGCGAACCGGTCGGCGTCGGGGCATGAGGTTGTCGCGGCGATTCTCTTCGGCGAGGCTCCGCCCGACTTGAGCGTCAAGGCAGTGCCGCCGGTCCGGCCGGAAGCCTTGTCCTTCGAGGCTCCATTCGTGCGGGGTGCCAATGGCTCGACGGCGGCCTGCCTGCTGAGCCAGGACCTGAAGGTCTCGTTCAAACCGCTGCCGAAGGGACCCGATTCATCACATTGCCTGCTGCTCAACGAGAAGGCAGAAACGGTCAAGAGCCCCGAGTACACCGTGAACATCGAGCGGCGAGGGGACGCGATCATGATCGGGCCGTGGCATTCGCCCGGTGGTGCAGACGTCTACGTCGAGTCCTTTCGGGGACACTCGACGCCCATGGCCGCTGGTGTGGAGGTGGTCGGCCAGGACGGGAAGGCGGTATCCATCGGGACGCTCTACCGGACCACATTTTCCACCGACGTGCGGCCGGTGGCGGACTTCATATCGCCGGGGCAGTGTTCGGCGGTATTGCCGTGGGCTCGACTGGCAAAGGTGCTGCCGGGTGGCAGAAGCAAGCTCGTCACCCGCTGCTACTATCCAGTGGGCAACGGGCGGGCGGTGGTCGGCTCCTGGGCACCGCTGATTCACTTCGTCCGCCCGGGCGTGACGCCCCGGTTCCAGAATTCCCAGCTGAACTACACTGACGAGAACCGACTGCGTGTCGAGATGGCGCTGCCCGCGGGCGAAACCCGGACAATTGACCTGGCCGTCCCGTACGACGCGCATGCCCCACAGGCCGCGGCTGCGCTGGCAGCCTTGCGTTTCGACGCCGAGTTGGCCGCCTTCCGGACGTTCTGGGAGAAGGAGCTCCATCGCCGTGCCGAGTTTGTCATTCCTGAGAGTCGCATCCGTGACTCCTATCGGGCGTGCCTGGCCAACAATCTCCTCCTGACCGACCGTGATCCGAAGACCGGCGTGCTCATGCCGCACCCGGACGCGAACGTTTACGAGGCGGTCTGGTCCGGAGACAGCGGCGTCGTCATTCAGGCGATGGACCGCATGGGCTACCACCAGGAAGCCGAGAGCATGCTCGACTACTTCCTGGCCAGGCAGGGCAGCGCCAAGCCGGAGGGCGACGTGCTGTCGGCCGAGGGCTTCTTCTGCGGCGATGTCGATCTGCGCTGGATGAACCAGAACGGTTTCATCCTCTGGGCGATGTCCGAGCACTACAAGCTCACTCGCGACGAAGTGTGGCTGCGGAAGGTGGCTGCGCAGCTCATCAAGGGCTGCGACTGGATCATCCGCGAGCGGGCTCGAACCAAGGTCGTGGAGGATGGCCGGAAGCCCAAGCACTACGGTCTGCTGCCCAAAGGGCGACCATCCGACCTCTACATCTGGGACCACTGGTACTGGACGGACACCTACTCGTACATGGGTCTACGGGGCACGGCTGAGGCACTGGCGGCCATCGGGCTGGATAGCGAGGCCGGTCGACTCGCGGCGGAGGCGGATGACTACAAGGCCTGCATCGTCGACTCGGTCGAGCGTTCGACGGATCCCGCGATCAAGCCGCCGTTCGTGCCGCCGACTCCGTATCGCCCCGGGCCGCCGAGCCTCGATTTCTACAACGAGAACTGGTACACGATCTCCAGTCCGATCTACATGGTCGAGGCCGGCCTGCTCGATCCCCGCGGGGAGAAGGCCGCCGGGATCAACTACTGGCTCGAGAAGTGCGGGCTGTACAGCGGCCTGCCCGCATTCATGCCCGGCAGTATCGATCCCTACTATGTCTACAACCAGTCGCTGTGCCAGCTCCTCCGCGGGGAGGCGGCCAAGTTCGCCTGGACGCTGTACAGCATGGTCGCCTACGCCATGGGACCGGGAACGTACTGTACCATCGAGGGCCACAACCTGGTGACCGGTCTCAACGGCGAGGCGTGGAGCGCGAATCGTCAGCCACACATGCACTCCAACAGCCGGTATCTGGATTTGGTGCGGATCGGGCTGCTGCTGGAGGAGGGCGACGGGCTGCATCTGCTCGCCGGGGCACCGCGGGGCTGGCTGGCGGACGGGCAGGGCATCGAGGTCAAGCGTGCACCGAGCTACTTTGGCGAAGTGAACTATACCGTTGCCTCGCGGGCGGCCGCCGGGGAAGTGGTCTTCAGGATCGAGCCGACGCGGTGGCAAGCCGCCAACCTGGTGCTGCACGTTCGCCCGCCGACGCAGTACGGGCGGATCCAGGCGGTGACGGTGAACGGCAAGGACTGGAAGGCGTTTGACGGCACGCGGGTGTATCTGGGCAAGCAGACTGCGGCGACGGAGGTGGTCTGCCGGCTGGGCACGGGTTCCTGATCGACCAGGCGGGTGGTATGGGCACACTGGACTGGAGCGTTGTCGTCGCCCTGGTGGTGGTTTCGATCGCCGCGGGCCTGCTGCTTTCTCGACGGTCCTCGAAACAGGGTGCCGAGGGCTATTTCACGGGCAACCGGAACCTGCCGTGGTGGGCGATCGCCATCTCCAACACCTCGACTTACCAGTCCGGCAACGGCGGTTTCGTCATGCTGCTGGTGGCGTTCGGCCTGACTGGCAACTGGCTGTGGTGGGGAGCGTGGATCTTCTGGATGCCGCTGGTGGCCCTGGTCTGGGCGCCGATGTGGCGGCGGATGCGGATCGTCACCACGGCGGAGCTGATCACGCTGCGTTACGGCGGGTCACCTGCCCGATGGGCGCGCAAGGCCTACGCGGTGATGTGCTGCTTCGGTTTCTCCGTTCTGTTGATCGGATACATCACCGGCTTCTTCGCCAAGACCATTCACCCGCTGGTGCCCATGAGCGAGACCTCGATTCTGTTGCTCTTTGGCGGAACGACGGTGCTGTACACCATGTTCGGCGGGCTGCTGGGCGTGGTGGTGACGGAGATCATGCACTTCGTCATTCTGCTTGGTGGAAGTTTTATCTTCTTTTTCATAGCGGTTGGCCAGCACGGCGGCTGGGGGGCGATTCTGGAGCGGATTGCCCAGGTCCGGCCGGAGGCCCTGCAGCAGACGCCGCCGACGTCGCAGATCCCGGTGATGATGCTGGTCATGCTGGTGCTCCAGGGACTGTGTTTTGCGGGATCGCCGACCGCGGGCGAGGGCATGACCGCCCAGCGGTTCATGGCCGCCCGAAGCGAGCGGCACGCCATCGCGGGGCAGCTGTTCAACTGTCTTCTGGCCCTCACTGTCCGGACGCTTCCGCTGATCGGGATGGGGCTGGTGGCCATGTCGCTGTTCTGGACGGAGGGGCTGGTGAGGCAGGTGGGGCCCGCCCCGGCCGGGATGGTCTTGCTCGAGCAGCCGGAGTATGCGTGGGGCGAGCTGATCAAGCGTTGCACACTGCCGCCCGGGTTTGTCGGTCTGCTGGTCGCCACCGAGGTCGCCGCGTACACGTCGGCCCTGAGCTCGCTGATTAACTGGGGAAGCAGTTTCGTGGTCAACGACCTGTACGCGCCGATGCATCCCGGCCGGACGCCGAAGCACCAGGTGTGGGTGAGCCGGCTGACCACGCTGATTCTCTTCGTCGCCGCGGCGACGGTCGCAATCCTGTATGTGAAGGGCATGGTTGGCTGGTTCATGTTCATCAACTCGGCGATGGTGATGTTCCTGCTGCCGCTGGCCCTGTTCCGTTTCTTCTGGTGGCGGTTCAATGTGTGGGGCGAGTTGTCGGCCATTGTGCTGGGTCTGCCGCTTTCGATTCTGATCTGGTTCGTGCTCGACTTCCAGAACGAGGCGAAGTACCCGATGTGGCAAGGGCTGGGCCTTCTTTTCGTGCTGAGCTTCGTCGTGTTGACCGGGGTGACGCTGGCTACGCCGCCGGAGCGGCCGGAGACACTGGAGCGGTTCTATCGCCGCTGCCGGCCGCCCGGATTCTGGAAGCCGGTTCTGCACCGGATCGGGCGGCTGGACCGGGAGGGCCCGACGACCCGCCGGCTGGTGGTCGATTCGGTGCTGGGCATCCTGTGCTGCCTGGGGCTGGTGCTGGCCACCAACGCGGTCTTCGTGAACTCGTGGCTGCGGTTCGGGCTGGGCATGGCCCTGGCGATCGGGCTTGGCGGCTGGCTGGTGGCGAGGATGTTCGATTACGAGCGATGGTCGGATGCACCGGGGGCTTCCACCCCGGCCGCGTGAGCCACAGTCGTGTCCTCTTCGGAGATTACTTAGGAGGTTCCAGAATGAGACGCTCAAGGTTGGTGATTCGGGTGTCCCTTGCGGCGGCGTTTATCTTTGCCGGGCGGGCGACAGCTGGTCCGGACATCGGGATTCAGTTGACGGGCGTCGATTTCGCCGGCGGGGCCCACGAGAGGTTCGGGGCGGACAAGTTCGGCGAGGCCCAGGTGAACTACGTTTATGCCAAACCGACGGAGGCCCACTCGTCGATGAAGGCCACTTTCGATGTGGTCCGCGTGCCGGACGGGCCGCAGTTTCTGCACCTGAAGGCGATGGACGACGATGGGCCGGAGACTTGCCGGATCGAGATCCGCCTGAACGGCCGGCTGCTGCTGGAAGGCAAGAATCCGTTTCCGCCCGACAGATGGCAGGTGCGCCGTATCCCCGTGCCGGCCGGCGTACTCCGAAAAGGCGCCAACGAACTGATCGTTGCCAACGTGGAGGAGAACGGCGCGGCGGGCATGCCGCCCTGGTTCATGGTGGCGTCATGCGGCATCGGTGGGGAGGCATTGGTGCTGCGGCGGGACCTGGTCCGGGACTTCTTCTTCACCCTGCCAAAGGAGAAACGCCCGCTGCCCGAGCCGTTGCCGACCGGGGCCGAGCCGGGCTTCAAGATCCGCGGCATCAAGGGTTGGTTCTGGAAGCCGGAGCAGTATCTGGCCGAGATTCCGGTGCTGAAGCAGTACAAGATGAACTTCATGATGAACTGTTACGGCTCGATGTTCAGCAAGCCGGACAAGTGGGAGAACAACTGGTGGGAGCCGATGCCGGAGGACCGGAAGGAGGCCTACGGCAGGGTCATTCGGGCTTGCCGGGAGGCGGGCATCCAGTTCTGCTTCTCGAAGCACCCGCAGCTTTCCTCTTCGCGCCCGATTGACCCGACCAGGATGGAGGATTTCGAGAAGCTCTGGCCGCACTTCGCGTGGGCTCAGGAAGCGGGGGCGGAGTGGTTCAATCTGCCGCTGGATGATGTGCACGTGATGAAGGGCGTGAAGATCGACGGTTCCGAGCACGCCCAGCTGATCAACCGGCTCTATGGGCGGCTGCTGGAGAAGGACAAGCGGGCCCGGTTCATCTTCTGCCCGACCTGGTACTGGGGCGACGGGAGCGGCGGACAGGAGCGAACCTACCTGGAAGCGCTGGCCCGGGATCTGCATCCCGACGTGTACCTGTTCTGGACCGGCGACGCAGTGGTGGGGCAGATCACGCGCAAGGCGGCGGAGACCTACCGGGGATTTGCGAAACACCGGATCATCCTGTGGGACAACTACCCGGTCAACGACGGGGCCCCGACTCTCCACCTTGGCCCAGTCACCGGCCGGGAGCCTGATCTGAACGCGGTCATTGACGGTTACATGAGCAATCCGCTCTGTCCGCAAAACGAAGCCAACCGCATCCCCCTGCTGACCTGCGCCGACTACGCCTTCAATCCGGCGGCCTACGATCCCGAGCGGTCGATCGGGCAAGCCATTCTGCATCTGGCGGACACGGCCGAGCAGCAGCAGGTGCTCAAGGATCTGGTCGAGGCCTATCCCGGGATGCTCGTGTACAAACAAGGAACCGGCTTCAATCCGGTGCGGCATCAGTACACCCGGCTGGCGTCCGCTCCGCATTCGCGGTTCGCGGCCCAGGGCTTCATTCGTCAAGTCGAGAACCTCTCCGCCCGGATGAAGCGGGCTTTTCCCGACCGGCTCGAGGACGCCCGCCGGACAGTGGACGCCGACGTGGACTGGATGAAACGTGCGTTCGCGGGTAAATATGGCGGGTGATCGTCTGACCTGAACCACCTGGCGGGCAGATCGCCCACGGAGGCCCTGATGACTGGCAACGGTTTCCGACTCGGGATGGTGTTGGCTTGGCTGGCCGCATGTGCACCGATGGCGCTGGCGGCGAGGGCCCCCTCTTACACCCGGACCGAGGATGTGGTCTATGGCCGCAAGTTCGGCACCGCCCTGACCCTTGACGTCTTCACTCCCAAGGAGAAGGCCAATGGGGCGGCGGTGATCATGGTGGTGAGTGGCGGGTGGTTCTCGTCTCACGAGGCGATCAATGCCGGGGCATTCCAGGAGCTGCTCAGGCGCGGCTACACGGTCTTCGCCGTCGTGCACGGCAGCCAACCGAGGTTCACCATTCCCGAGGTGATCGAAGACATGCATCGCTCGGTGCGTTTCATCCGGACCCATGCCAAGCGGTTCGGGATTGACCCGGAGCGAATCGGCATCACCGGCGGCTCGGCGGGCGGGCACTTGTCGCTGATGATGGCCACGGCGGGGCGGCCGGGGACGCCTGAAGCCAAGGATCCGGTCGATCGGGCCTCGAGCCGGGTGCAGGCCATCGCCTGCTTCTTTCCCCCTACCGACTTCCTGAACTACGGGCAGGAAGGACGTGACGTATTCAAGGCCTTGGAGGCGGAGTTGAGGCCGTTCAACGCGCCGTTCGACTTCCACCAGTTCGATGAGGGGAGCCGGCGGTTCCTGCCGATTCAGGACATCGAGAAACGCCGGCAGATCGCCGGGGAGATTTCGCCCATCACCCACGTGACGCCGGACGACCCGCCGACGCTCATCCTCCACGGCAACGCTGACAAGCTGGTACCCATTCAGCAGGCCGAGGTCATTCAGCGCAAGTTCGAGGCATGCCGCGTGCCGTTCAAGCTGGTGGTGAGAGAGGGCGCCGGCCACGGCTGGCCGAGACTGGGCGACGACATGGCCATCATCGCGGACTGGTTCGACACACATCTGAAGAAGCCGGCGACGACGAACGAGGCGAAGTAGGCCCTTCTCCCGCTTGGGGTAGCGGTCGGCGGTCAGCGGTCGGCGATGAGCGATCAGCGAGAGGGGCCTGCTGATTGCTGGCTGGGCGCAGAGGGGGCGGTGTGCCCCAATCGGCCTGGGGGGATAACAGAGCGAGTGGTCCGCTGGCGGAAACCGTTCCGGAGCCCCGGACGGGGCGATGGTCCTCGAACGAGAGTACGGCGGCTTCGATCCGACCCCCCATCGCGACGGCGGGTGACGTGCGAAGGGCTGGCAACGTCGGGAGTGTCCTGGTATCATGTCGATATGATCTCGCGAACCGCCCCTCATCATCGGTCTCCCATGGGCATGTGCCGGCCCGCATGAGGCGGGCCCGGGTGGTGCATGGTTCGTGTTCTTTTCCTTCTTTCCGTCACCAGCAAAGCGAGTCACTGAGCATGGCACAGCGACGATTTCTGATTACCTCGGCCCTCCCCTACTCGAACGGGCGGCTGCACGTCGGACATGTGGCCGGGGCGTATCTGCCGGCCGACACGTACGTCCGCTACCTGCGGGCCCGGGGCGAGGATGTCCGGTTCATCTGCGGCAGCGACGACAACGGTGTGGCCGCTCTGATCGCCGCCCGCAAGGAGGGCAAGAGCGTCGAGGAGTTGACCGCCCACTTCAATCATCGGCAGCAGGCCGACTTTGAGGGCATCGGCATTCACTTCGACGTGTACGGCGGCACGCATCAGCCGGAGTATGTCGAGCTGCACAACAAGATCAGCCAGTCTTTCTTCCAGGTGATCTACGGCAAGGGCTACTTCGTGAAGCGGATGACCGAGCAGCTCTATGATGTGCAGGCGAACCAGTTTCTGCCCGACCGGTACGTGAAGGGGACGTGTTACGGGTGCGGCGCGCCCGGAGCGTACGGTGATCAGTGCGAGGCGTGCGGTATTTCGATCGATCCGATGAGACTCATCAACCCGGTGAGCACGATCACTCATACCCGGCCGGAGCCGCGGGCGACGACGCACTGGTACCTGCAGCTCGGCCGGCTCGAGGAGCAGCTTCGGGCCTGGCTGGAGAGCAAGAAACAGGTTGCCGAAGGAACGCCGGCGTGGCGAGACACGGTGCTGAACTTCTCGCTTGGCCAGATCAAGCAGGGGTTGCCGGAGCGAGCGATGACCCGCGATCTTGACTGGGGTGTGCCCGTACCGCTCGATGATCCGGATGCCCGGGGCAAGGTGTTATACGTGTGGTTTGACGCCCCCATCGGTTACGTTTCGTTCACCGCCAAGCTTTGCCAGGACCGCGACGGCGATTGGCGGGACTACGAGAAGTGGTGGAAGGACCCGGACTGCAAGATTGTTCACTTCATCGGCGAGGACAACACGGTCTTCCACGCCCTGACCTGGCCGGCGGTGCTCATGGCCGAGGGCAGCTACCAGTTGCCCTGGCAGGTGGTGGCCAACGCGTTTCTGAACATCAAGTTTCCTGGCAAGGAAGAGGAGAAGATCAGCAAGAGCCGGGGCACGGCGATCTGGATCGAGGAGTACCTGAAGATGTTCGAGGCGGATCCGCTCCGGTACTATCTGACGGCCATCGCCCCGGAGAGTCAGCAGACGGTGTTTGACGTGGACGACTTCATTGCCCGCAACAACGGCGAGCTGCTTAACGCGCTGGGCAACTTCTTCAACCGCACGTTGACCTTCGCTAACCGCTACTTTGAGGGCAAGGTCCCGCCGACCGAACCCCGCGAGGAGATCGACTGCAACCACATGGCGGCCATTGCGGCGACGGCCGGGAGAATGACCGAGAATCTCGAGGCGTTCCGGTTCAAGGCGGCGCTGGAGGATCTGATGGCCCTGGCCCGGGCGGGCAACGTGTACTTCGACGCGAAGCAGCCGTGGAAGCAGCGCAAGGACAACATGGCCGGCTGTGGCACCACGATCAACGCCTGCATCCAGACGGTCAAGGCGTTGACCGTGCTCATGGCCCCGTTCCTGCCGTTCTCGGCGGACAAAGCGGCGGGCATGCTGAATCTGGGCGTCCGGGGAGTGCTGCCGTGGTCGACGGCGACGGAGGAACTGCCCACCGGTCACCCGCTGGCCGAGCCGGTGATCCTGTTCAAGAAGCTGGATGCGCTGGAGCTGTTCGGCGAGGCGACGAAGTAGCGGCGATGTCATGAACAAGAAGACCGATTCCCACCAGACGATCCGGGAGTGGCTGGAACGCGACCTGACGCAGGCGGCGCTCGACGACGAGCTGGCCCCGGCATTCGAGGTGGAGGAGACGCTTGCCCAGATGGCCGACGTGATCGCCGCCGGCCGGCATCCGGTGCTGATCGGCGAGCCGGGAGTCGGCAAGACCGCGATCATTCACGAATGGGCCCGGCGGCTGGCTCGTGGCAATGGCCCGCCGGGTCTCGTGGGACGGCGGGTGATCCAGTTCTCGCTGGAGCACCGGGCGGCGAGCATGAAGACGCCCGAGCATCTGCGCCCGGAAGTCCACAAGCTCGTGGATGCGCTGCTCGAGCTGCAGGATGAGATCATCCCGTTCATCCGGGATTTTCATCGCGTGTATCACTTCGACGTGGAGCCGCATTTCGAGTCCCTGGCGTTCCGTTTCCGCGGTCCGATTCTCGCCGAGGGCGCAACCCGGACGACGGAGATGCTCTTCGAGAGTTTCCCGGCGTTCGAGCAGTACTACCTGCCGTTCCGCGTTCAGGAACCCTCGCCGGAGCGGATGGCGAGGATCTTGCGCACGTGGGGCGAGGATCAATCCGGCCGCGCCGGCGTTCGCTATGAGCCGGAGGCGACGGACCTGGCCCTCCACCTGGCGTGCCGGTTCCTGAGTCGCGGCCACCTGCCTCGGATGGTCATCGATCAGCTTGGCCAGCTCGGAGCGCTGGTCGGCGGGCGGGGCAAGGTCGTACCGGCGGATGTCATTCAGCGGTTCTGCGGAACGCACGGTGTACCCCGGGAAGTGGTGGACCCGGACGTGGTCCTGGATCTGGAGCGGCTTCGCGGCGAGTTTCGGACGAAGATCCTCGGCCAGCCGCGAGCGGTGGACGCGGTCGTGAGCCTGATCGGGCTGGTCAAAGCCGGGCTGTCGGACGTTCGCCGGGCGTTCGGGGCGTTTCTCTTCGTAGGGCCGACCGGCGTGGGCAAGACCCATATTGCCCAGTTGTTGGCCGAGTATCTGTTCGGCGGCCGCGACCAGCTGATCCGCGTCAACATGGCGGACTACGGCGACGAACGAGGAGCATCCGTTCTTTTCGGCGATCCGAACGGCCACCGGGCCCAAGATATCCGCGGCGTGCTCACCCTGCGGGTTCTGGGGCAGCAGTTCGGCGTGCTGCTGCTCGACGAGTTCGAGAAGGCTCATGCGTCGGTTCGTGATCGATTCCTGCAGCTGATGGACGAGGGCTGCTTCATCAACGGGGCGGGCGAGCTGGTGTCGTGCCGATCGACGATCCTGATCGCGACTTCGAACGCCGGGGCGGAGGTCTACCGCGGCCACGCGTTCGGATTTGCCGGCCCGATGGATCTGGCCACCCGGGACCGCGAACTGGAACGGGCTCTCGAGCGCCACTTCCGCATCGAGTTTCTCAATCGGTTTGACCAGATCGTCCATTTTCATCCCCTCTCACGAGAGGACATCCGCCTGGTCGCCCTTCGCGAGTTGGAGTGCCTCAAGCAACGGAGTGGCCTGAAGAACCGTCATCTCTGCATCGAGATCGATGAGTCAGTGCTCGACTGGTTAGCGGCCAACGGTTACGACATGGACTACGGGGCGCGTTTTCTGCGTCGAACGATCGAGCGGCATGTGGCCACGGCCCTGGCCACGGCCATCGTCCGGCACAATCCGGCGCCCGGCAGCACGATCGAGCTCACTGTCCGGCAGAACAGCGTGGTCGCACGGGTGGCCGAGCCCGCGCCGGTTCCGCGGCGATCGGCCGTTTTGCTTCCGGTGGGCTCCGGCGAGCGGACCCGCCGCCTGAGCCCGACCGAGATGGCCGCGGAGACGGAACGGCTGCTGGCGGCCGCCCAGGAGCGATTCGACGAGCTGCGCGCCAAGCGAGAGGAATACAGCCAGCTGCTGGTTCGAATGAACGAGCCGTCTTTCTGGGATGACGCAGAGCGGCGTGGGCCGGTGCTAGAGCGATTCCGGGAGCTGGATGTCACGATCCGAATGGAGGAGCGGCTGGCGGAGCCGATCCGCCGGCTGGCCGAGTACCCGACGGTTGACTCCGAGGCGCGCGTCATCCCGCAGGGCTGGCCGGAGGCGTTGGCGGCGGCGGCCGGGTCGCTGGCCGCCTGGCAGGAGCATCTCGACAGCGACGGGCCCGGCGCGGTCTGGCTGGTCATTGGCAGTCCGGACCCGCTGCAATCGGCGGCTCACTGGATCGAGGATCTGGTCAAAATGGAGCTGGCCTGGTGCCGGCGGCATCTCAGACTGGCCGCCTCGCTGGTGGCGTACGAGCCTGATGAGAAGGACTTGCGGAAGGCGGTGCTGGACATCGAGGGCCCCGGCGCGTTCGCCTGCCTGAGTATGGAAGCAGGTCTTCACCGTTTGAGGCGGAGTTCGGGTTCGGATTTCCGGGCTCGGATCGACGTGGTTCCGAAGGGTCCCGCCCCGGCCGGCCACTGGCCGGAGCTGGCCAGGAACCGGCACCGTGATCCCGTTTGCCTGGGTGTGCGCCCCACCTTCCGGGCGAGGCTCGAGTTCGCCGAGCGAGGCCTGGCCTTCGACCTGGTTGGTGAAGCGGAGTATGGCCTGAACCATGCGGTCCACGATCTGGCCGCCGCCTGGCGAGGACCGAAGGAATCGCCGTCGGCGCAGGAGGTCGCGCGGATCTACAACGAGGACGGCAGCGGGGCCCGGGACCCCCGCACCGGGGCACTGGCCCCGCATTTCAAGCAAATCCTCCGCGGCCAGCTCGAGGTGTTTCTGACCGCGTGGCGGCAGCGCACCCGCAGCGGCTGAGCCGGCCGGGGTCTACCGCGCCGATCGCGAAGGCGTTGCAAGAAGTCCGCGGACGAATCGGGTGGCAGCTCGTCGGCGCCGCCCTTGACCGGCGTCGCACCTGCCGAGATGGGCGTCAACCGGCTGGTCACCGGCGGCGGCTAATGGATCCTGGGTGAACCAGAT
Organism: Phycisphaerae bacterium; assembly: GCA_018003015.1. Classification (NCBI taxonomy): domain Bacteria; kingdom Pseudomonadati; phylum Planctomycetota; class Phycisphaerae; species Phycisphaerae bacterium. The sequence continues at coordinate 13,445 of JAGNEZ010000077.1, forward strand.
CCCTCCACGGACCGGATGAGGTCCTCCTTAGGTCTGATGAGCAGGACCAGGACTACGGAGACCACGGCGGCGCTAGCGAAGATGCCGAAGATCTCATTGAGCGGCATCTGACGGTCGCGCATGGTGCCGAAGGCCCAGTCGGCCACGCCGCCGCAACTGATACTCACCAGATTCATGATGCCGTAACCGGTGGCTCGCAGTTCCGGCCGGACGATTTGGCAGAGGATGGGCATGTTGTTGCAGTCGAAGAAGCCCCAGCCGAAGCCGAAGAGCATGAGGAATGCCACGGCCACGCCCAGCGAGCCGGCGTTGCCAACGCCGAAGATCGCCGGAATGATCATGCACATGCCCAGGGCACTGACGAAGATTCTCCCGCGACGCTGGCGCTGCATCCAGCGGTCGGCCAGCCACCCGCCGATCAGCACCCCGATGATGGCGGCCACCTGCCAATAGAGGGTGGCGGATATGCCCGCCTTGCCCTGGCCAATGTTGAATTGCTGCTTGAGGATGGCCGGCATCCAGTCGCGTACCACCCAGCCTGCCATGGCCGGCAGGGTGAAGTAGAGGACCAGGAAGATGAAGGAGAGGTTCATGAGGAGTTCCTTCGCCCCGCTGGCCACGGACACCTGCTGAACCGCGGGAGCGTCGACCGAGCGCGGGGCATCGCGAAGGAGAACAACCAGTGGCAGAGCATAGAGCATTCCGAAGATGCCGCAGCCGTCAAAGGCGAACCGCCAGCCGAGGTTGGGGGCGTCGGCCACATAGCCTCCGAAGCCGCCCACAATCTGCCCGACGTAGATTGCCATCTGGTGCACCGCCACGGCCCGTGAGCGGGTCCGGCCGGTGTGATAGCTCACAATGAGGGCCAGTGCGGCCGGGATGTAGAACGCCTCGCTGATGCCCATGAGCGAGCGGGCGACGAGCAGTTCGTTATAGGTCGATGCGTGGCCAGTCCACCAAGTGACCGCCGACCACACGAAGAGGCTGCCGCAGATGGTGAACCGCCGACTGAACCGATCCGCGATGTAGCCGCCGATCGGGCTGAGAAAAGCGTAGACCCACTTGAACTGGCCGAGCATGATGCCCCAGTTCGCCTCGCTGCCGATGCTGGGGATGTCGGACATCACCGAGAACTTCATGGTCGCGAGCATCTGGCGATCCAGGTAGTTCAACAGGGCGACCGGCCAGAGCAGGAGAACAACCAGCCAGGCAGTACGAACAAACCAGGGGCGAGCGTCGGTCACGGTACAGCTACTCCCAAGATCGGCGGATCATGCACAGTTCGCCAAGTTGTCCGCCGCCCCTCCGGAGCGGAGAACAAGCGGGACAAGGCGACCAGGGGTTTCGAGGGTCAGCGACAACCTGGGCGGCCAGGCTCGCCGCCAATTCGCGTGCAGGAGCCGGACATGAACCCAAGCCACTTCAGCCGCCTTTCCCGCCGAAGACGGACCCCCAGGCCGGTCGTTCGACCACCGGTTCACCGTGGGCCGTCTGCCACCCTGCTCATGCCCACGGCCCGTTTCAGAGGGCTTCACGTCCCCTTCCGACCACCCGAGCTGCCATGCGCCGGGTGCGTCACTTACCCGCCGGCAGATTCATCCTGCAGAGCTCCGGCGACAGGCCCCCTTCGAACGCTCGCAGGCGGAAAGCGTATGTGTACGGATCCGGCTTGATGCGGTACTCCTCGTGCGGCAGAGCGCCCCAACTATCGTCGCCGCCGACACCCATCTGCTTGAGGTCCAGATTCAGAGTCACGAAGTCGCGGCGGGTGATCTGGTAGGGATGCTCCGGGCCTTCCAGGTCGTCGGTGGTGAACGGCAAGGCGTTCACGCTCAGCAGCGGCATACCGACGGCCAGCAGGCCGATGCCGTTGGGGCCGGTCAAGGCCGTCCAGCGAACATCGGTCTTGTTGCCCGACTCGCCCGGTTCGCTGTAGTTGACGCAGAACTGGTCCTCGATCTTGCCGGAGTAGAGACCGATGCGGGCGTCGTTGCGATCGCTGTAGGTCTCCTGCGGACCGGCACCGAACCAGGCGATGGTATCGAAGCCGTTGAGAGCCACCTGCATGCCGATACGCGGCATGTCGGGCAACCTGGCGTGACCAGGCTCGAAGCTCGGCTGCACGAGCAGATCGCCGCTGCCGAAGAAACGATACTTGATCTGGAATGCGGACTTCACATCGGGCAGATCGCCCTCGGCCACCAGTTCGATAAACTTGGCCGCGAGCGTGCCGGACGCAGCCGATGTGCCAACCTCAGTCTTCTTCAACCGCCAGTTTTTGCCAGCATTGCGCCAGACACCCAGGCGGCCGGCCATGTTGCTGCCACGATCGTTGTCGATCGGGGCCCGCCAGAAATGCGGGCGAAGCGGCCCACGGATCAGCTCCGTGCCCTTGAAGGTCCAGGAGGTGATCAGGCCGTCCTCGATCGTCCACGTCGAGTCACCGGCGGTAATCTTCTGGCCCGACTCGCCTGAGACGACCTTCACCTCGGGCATCCGGGCAAGCTCGAGGGTCCTGGCCGGTGCCTCGATCGGCAGCTTGAACTGCAGCCAGGCGACCTCGTGGCCCTTGTCGGCCCAGGGCTTGGCGTCCTTCAGCGTAAACGAGAGATCGAGGAAGTACTCGACGCCGGGTTCGGGCGTGATCGGCTTGAAGGGGACCCGGACCTTCTGGCTCTCGCGCGGGGCGAGGGTCAGATCGAGCTTGCCGCTCTGGACAGTCTTGTCGTCGGCCTTGATCTGCCAGGTGCACTCGGCGATGTCCTGTAGGTGGGTAAAGTCGTACCAGTTCTTGATCTCAATGACGCCCTTGGCCAGATCGACCGGCTTGGCGTGGACGTACTGGTAGACCTTCTTGACCTGATACAGGCCGGGGTGCGGCACGCGGTCGGGCGAGACCAGGCCGTTGCAGCAGAAGTTCTGGTCGCTGGGCGTCCCCGGCGGGCCGAAATCACCGCCGAAAGCCCAGTATTTGCCCTCGCAGGGAGTCGGCCCGGTCCACTTGGACTCCTTCACCTCACCCAGGTCGGCCCAGAGCACTAGGCCGTTGTCGGACCGGCCATCCAGGTTCCTGACTTCGTCCTCGGTGAGCGGCCGGGAGTAGACGCGGGCCTCACGGATCTTGGCGTTGGCGGTACGGGACGGGTTTTGGGGGTCGCGGCCCAGGCCGAGCGGATAACCGTTGGACGCAATCCTGCCTTCAAAGGCCTTGGAGCCGGCCAGTTTGCCGTCGATCGAGAAACGCAGCTCGCGGCCATCGAAGACACCGGTCAGCCGATGCCATTCGTTGTACCAGTGGTCGGGCATCGGAGTGGTGGCCGAGATCCATGCGGCATTGCCGCCATCCTGGGTGTAGACGAAAAACTCGAGGTGGTCGCGGGTCTGCTTGATCGCGTACTGGGTGTCGCCCTTGGCGAGGAACGGGCCGTGCTCGGTCGGACCAAGCGGCTGGACCCAAACCTCGGCGCTGAGCGGGCCGGTCAAGTCCAGAGCCGGCGTTGCCGGGAACTCCACAAAACCCTGCAGGCCTTCGGCCTGATCGCCAACCTTGACGATCCTGCCGTTGACCGTGCCTTCGAGATGGTTGGGGCCTCGTTCCTTCACGGTGTAGCGCGGCGGAACGGGCGTGCGAATGCCCTGATCGACCCAGTCCCAGACGAAGCCGCCCTGCAGGTGCTTCTTGGCGTAGATCAGTTCCCAGTATTTCCACAGATTGCCGTTGGAGTTGCCCATCGCGTGGGTGTATTCGCAGAGGATGTACGGACGATTCTGCGGCCTGCTGGCGTACTGGGCGAGCGAGTTCGGCCGAGCATACATGGGGCAGATGATGTCCGTGGTCGGGTCGCGGCCGGCCTGCTCGTAGTGCACCGGGCGGCTGGGGTCGCGATCACGGATCCACTTGCCGGTGGCGACGAAGTTCGAGCCGAAGCCGGCCTCGTTGCCCAGCGACCAGATGATCACCGAGGGGTGATTCTTGTCGCGCTCGACCATGCGGATGGTGCGGTCCATGTGGGCGTCGAGCCAGGCGGGCTTCTTCGCCAGCGAGTTCTCGCCATAGCCCATGCCGTGAGACTCGATGTTGGCCTCGTCGATGAGGTAGAGGCCGTACTTGTCGCAGAGGTCGTACCAGACGGGCTGATCAGGATAGTGGCAGGTCCGCACCGCGTTGAGGTTGAACTGCTTCATGACCAGGATGTCCTTGATCATGCCCTCGACGGTGATGGCCTGGCCGCGGTCGGGGTCGTGCTCGTGGCGGTTGGCGCCTTTGATCAGGATGGCCCGGCCGTTGACCAGGAGCTCGCCATCCTTGATCTCGACCTCGCGGAAGCCGACGTTGCAGGTCGTCGCCTCAACGACCTTGCCCACCGCATCCCTCAGGGTGAGGAGTAGCTGGTAGAGGTTCGGATACTCAGCCGACCACTTGGCGGGGTTGGTCACTGGGGCAGACAGTTCAGCGGTTGCGTCCTGGCCGGCGTTGACGTTCACCTTCTTCGCGACCGGCTCGACCACGATTCTGCCCCGTGCGTCCCGAAGGGACATCTCAAGGGTGGCGGCGGCATCGCCGGCCGCATAACCGCGGACCTTGGCCTGCACGCTCAGTACCGCGTCACGGTACTGGGCATCGAGATCGGTATTCACCTGCAAATCACGGAGGGTCAGGTCCCCGACCGACAGCAAAGCCACATCGCGGAAGATGCCGCTGAGACGGAAGAAATCCTGGTCCTCGAGATAGGAGCCGTCGGACCAGCGATAGACCTCGACGGCCAGCAGGTTGTCGCCATCCTTGAGGCACTTGGTGATGTTGAACTCGGCGGCGGTGCGGCTGTCCTTGTTGAAGCCGACCTTCTGGCCGTTGACCCACAGGTAGAAGGCCGAGGCCACGCCGTCGAAACGAACGAAGACCTGCCGTCCCTTCCAGTTGGCCGGGATCGCGAACTTCGTGCGGTAGGAACCGACGGAATTGTTGTCGGCCGGGATGCGCGGCGGGTCGACCTTGCCCCACGGATACTGCATGTTGGTGTAAATCGGGATGCCGTAGCCCTGAATCTCCATGTTCGAAGGCACAGGGATGGTCTTCCACGCGGAATCGTCGAAGTCCGTACGGTAGAAGTCCACCGGCCGATCCGCGGGCTTGGGCACGTAATGGAACTTCCAGTCGCCGTTGAGTGATTTGAAGTAAGGCGACTTGGCGGCATCGACCCCGATCGCACCGGCCTCATCCGGCCAGGTGGTCCGTACCGCCCGAGGCGGCTCCTTGTTGATGCTGGTGATGGCCGGATTCTGCCAATCCGGGAGGTCTTCCGCCCGAACCGGTAACGCCACGGCCATCAGAAGGCACGCCCCCGCCAGGAGCCGCACGAAGGACTGATTTCGACGCTGCATGGATCACCACCTCGCACAGAACGACCGGACAACATGATCCTGTCACCGTTAACCCTGAGCGAACAGGATACACGTGGTGCGGCGGGAAGTCACCCAGAGCCCGCCTGCCTCGACCGATCGTCTTTGTGCGGCCTCCGCCAGGCGGCCATCCCTAGGCGACGGTCACCACACCCTGGGCTGCTGTCGACCGGGAGGGTGAAGGCGGCTCGCCGAACAACTGCTCGACGATCGCCCGGATGGCCCGCCGCTCCTCGTGGTTAGCGGTGCGGAACGGCACGGCCATGCGGTCACTGCAGACCCCGGCGCAGCCCAAGGCGCACTTGAGCCCGCGGATGATCGAGGCGATCCCAGGACCCTGACGGTAAATCTGATCGAGAGTCATGACCCGTTGCTGGAGCGACTGAATGGTCGGCTTATCGCCTCGGACCGCGGCTTCGTAGAGCGACACGAACAGCTTCGGGTCGAGGTTGGCCCCGCCGCCAACGCAACCGTGGGCACCGCGGGCGATGGCATCGGGAAGGAAGGCTTCGGTCCCGATGAGCACGGTCCAGTCCTTCCGCTGAACCTGTTTGACGACCTGCTCAAGGTATCCCAGATCCCCGGAGCTGTCCTTGAGGCCCACGACGCGATCGATGTCCGCGAGCCTGCGGACGGTGTCCACCTCGTAGCCGGTCTTGGTTAAAACGGGGATGTGGTAGAGGAAGACGGGCAACGGTTGTTCTGCGACCACGTACCGGACGTAGCTGGCGAGGTCCTCCTGATCGGGGGGGAGATAGTAAGGCGCGGAGACGACAACGCCCGTCGCTCCGAGCCCGGCGGCGAAGCGAGCGAGCTGAACGGAGCCTTCGGGCCACGTGTCGGTCACGCCAACCAATACCGGCACGCGACCGGCAACCTGGTGGCACGTCCGTTCAAGCAACTCGCAACGCAGTCGATGGCTCAAACAGGTCGACTCGCCGGTCGTACCCAGTGGAAAGAGGGCGTGGATGCCCCCGGCGATCATGCGTTCGATCAGCCGTTCGAGGCCGGGAATATCGAGATGGTCCTGGTCGGCAAGGGGCGTGACCATGGGCGGAACAACGCCCCGCAGTGGAGCGGGCAGTGCCATCTTGGCAGCCGATATCATGGGCTACGCTCCTTTCCCGCGTGCAGGCTCGGCGCACAAAGACGGCTGCCGACTAGCACGATCAGAGCGATGACCTGAAGATACTTCACGTCAGGGACTCTCCTTCTTGGTCAAATTGCGGAAACCGCGAATGCGATGGAATGTCAGGAAGTTGGCGTCGTGAGCCCGCACCGCCCCGCCGAGACCGTCATCGAAGGCGGTCCGGCAGGCGGCGATCATGTCGTCGCCGTCGAAGAGCCAATCCACGTACTGGAAACCGTGCTTCTTGTGGTCGGAATGCCGGAGGATGACGGATCTGACCGACCAGTCTCGAAGATCGAGCGAGCTGATCAGGGCGAGCGTGTTGCGCAGGCTGGCCGGGGCCGGGCCGCCGGGCCTGGCCTCGGGAATATCGTTGGCCAGCGACCAATAGAGCCTGCTCCCGGGATCGAAGCGGATGGTGAACTTCTTGGAGCCGCCAGGCAGATCGACAAACCCGGCAGCCGGATCGAAACTCAAGGTCTTGCCGTCGCCGCTAACATTGACGATGGCCCCCTTCTCGGGACAGGCCGGCGTGTCCACACGGAGCACATCGACCAGCCGGCCGTCCGGGGTCACGACGAAGTTGCCTTCGAGCCAGCCGCGGAAGATGCCGCCGAGCCACTTGGCATCGCCGGGTAGGAAGTTGCTGAACGTCCATTTTGTGGCGTCGAGCAGATCGGCGTCGCCGGGGACGGAGAGCATGCCGGCGCAGTAGGTGATTCCCCACCCGACGGGCGGCTGGCGACGTTCCATCCCCCGCCAAAGGCGGCCCTGGTGTTCAACGACGGGCACGGGAGCGCAGTGATACTGCCCGTCGTCGCGAAGCAAGCCGCAGGCCGGGCCGGTGGGCGAAGTCCAGGTTTGGCCGCCGTCGGTTGAACGGCGGATGATGGCATTGCCGTGGTGATGGCTTGTGCCCATCAGATAGAGCGCGTGGCGGTGCACGAAGAGGGTGGACCAGAACTGGCCCTGGATCTCGGCGATCTGCCTCCAGTTCCGACCACGGTCGCTAGAGCGGAAAACCCGGGAGACGGCGCTGCGATGCTCGGTGCTCTTGGGTCCGAAAAAATCGTGCGAAGCGACGTAGTCGCCGGTGGGCAGGACGGCGATGCTCGGCGAGCCGATGTAGAGTCCGCTGGCCGCAGGGCTGTGATCGATGACCACGCCCGGGACCTTGGAGAAGTCGGGCTGACGCACCGGTTGGGTCGTCGATCGAGTCAGCGCGTCCGCAGACGCGAGCCTCAGGCAAACCAGACACGCGGCAAGAGGGAACACACGCGAGCACAACGTCCGGTTCATCGGGCCTCCTGACCATCAAAGCTGACGACGAAGACTTGGTTGTGACGAGCCGAACCGGTCTGGAGCGCCTTGATGTAGGCGATCTTCCGGCCGTCCGGGGAGAAGACGCAGGCCTCCGGCCGGGGCGCGTCAGCGTCGGCCGATCGCGGCGTCAGCCGCACGCTGCGTCCTGAGGCCACTTCCGTGACCCAGATACTGTTGTCCATTGCGTGGGCGATGAACCGGCCATCCGGACTCCAGGAGAACGCCGAGGCCACGCTCCACGGATTGTGCGTCACCTGGACGGGGGAGCCGCCATGGGGAGAGATCGTCCAGAGTTGGACTACGCCGTCGTCGTCCTTCATCAGGAAGGCGATGCGCGACCCGTCAGGCGAACTCCGCAGCCAATGCCTGGGTCCCTGGATCCCAGGGTACTTGCGATTGGCGGTGTAGGTGAGTCGTCGTTGAACGGTGCCTTTGGGCGGACAAGGACGACGGACGGTCGTTCCCGCGAGCGGGCCATTGCCGGGCACGGTCACATCCTCGGGGATGTCCACGAGAAAGACCTCAGCGATCGTGTCTCCCCGGATAGTGACCACATGGCCCTGGAAGGCGAGGGCGCGCTTCTGGCGAGTTCCGTCCGCCCGGAGATAGCCATTCGTGCCCACCCAACCATCCTCGAAGGCCTTCTTGATCTCGTCGGAACCGGGCTTGGGATCAGCCACCGTGCGAGTGACGAGCACGGAGAAGAACTCGCCGTCATGGTTACGAGGGTGGTCTTTTGGCACGCGGACCGGGCCGGCAGGCACGCTGACACCCACATTGCGGAGATTCACGTCCTGTTCGGCCGTCTCTTTGGCGTGGCAGCTGAGTACCTGGTCCTCGTAGGTGAAGCTCACCCACCGACCATCGCCGCTAAAGACGTGGACGTGACTCCCGCCGCGAAGGGCGCCCGGGGTGAAAGGCTCGGTCAGGTCGCAAGCGTCGAGATTGCGGGGGGGGCCGGAGCACCCTTCTTCCACGATAATCCCCTGCCGTCTACTCGGGCCATACTGCCAATCAGAGGCGGGATTCTCCGGGCCGAGGATGAACACAACCTTCTCGCCAGCCGGGCTGTAGGTGGCCACGCCGCAGCGGGCCCCATTCCTGGCCGCGTAGAGCACCTTGACTTGCCCAGTGTCGACGTTGACCTTCTCGATCCGCAAGCCGTCAAACACCGCCCCTTCCAGATCGGAACGCAGGTCATAGACGATCCAACGGCCATCCGGCGACCAGACGTTGATGTTGGTCAGGATGTGGCCGCAGGCGGCGAAGGTGATCTGCCGGTCACTGACCACACCCGCCGCTCCTTCGATGCGGGCGTTCTCCTCGCCCTTCGAGGCGGCACCAGGAGTACCTGCAGTGATCATGATTCCGAACACCCATGCCGAAATGAGACGAATTGGCCGCACCCCCCGGTCTCCTTCTGCAACCGCCCACGGGTCCGCCCGACCATACGGCGTCCGCGCTGGCCCCTTCCAGCTGTGCCGAGCCCGTTCGCCCGATGCGACGTTGTCACCCCAGCGTGAGCTCGGCGGTCAGACCCACGATGATTCCAGTTTAGCGTGGCCAACGGCGCAGGCCAAGTCTTCAGCAAGAAAAAAGGATAAAAAACGCGCTTCTTTCAGAAAGATCCCGCCCGAGGTCATTTCCTGGTTATCCCGAGGCCGCAGAAGGGCACAATCTCGTTGGCCTCGGGCACCGAGTAGTTGAAAACGGTGAAACCGCTTGCACCGAGTTTTCGGACGATGTTGATCTGCTCCACCAACTTGACCGTATCCTTGGGGTCTGGCCACACGCTGAGCCCAATGCCGGGACAGCACGGTGTCTTTCCGGCCCATTCGAGCTGGCGTTTGACGAAACTCTCGAACTGGCCGTTGCTTGAGGTGTAGTCCATCGGGCAGACGAAATCGAGGTAGCCGTTCCGGCACCACAGGGACCAGTCCTGGCCGATGGTATCTCGATCGGCGGGCCAGTTCGGGAAGACGGCCGCGGAGACTTTCCGCTGGGGGCGGGTCTTGTGTACGGTGTCGGCCACGGCGGCGACCACCCGGGTGATGCTGTCTCGCCGAAACTCAAGCCACCGATCGCGGACCGGGCCGTCCTTTCGAAGGTCGGCCGGCCAATGGGGCACCGGCGAACCGACCAGCTTCTCGAACCGTTCGCGACAACCGGGGCAAAAGCAGGCGTCCGCACCGGGGTAGCGGATGTAGTCAAAATGGACGCCGTCAACGCTGTACTGGGTGGCGACCTCGACCATCGCATCGATCTCGAGTTGCTGGTTGGCGGGGTGCGAGGGGCAGAGCCACTGATCCTCGGCGTTCCCGTCGAATCGGATCTGGGTGCGGCCCTCCTTCTTCATCCGATCGACGAACTCCTTGGGGGCGCGCCCGGACATGTTCCAGTTCACCTTCCAGACATGGCACTGGATGCCGTACTTTCGGCAGGCGGTCACGCATTCGGCGATCTGATCGCCGCGTTTGGTGACCTCAGGGGCGACCGGCAGAACCTTACTGTTGTAGTAAGCCACGCCGCCCCAGAGCATGTTGGGCAGAATGGCGGTGAAGCCGTTCTCGGCCAGGATCCGGATGGCAGCATCCCAGGGCATCTGATCAACGCCGAAAGCGCTGTGGCACCAGAAACCCCGTTGCTCCCCCGGTCGCGGCTGCTGAGCGAGGCCAAAGGACTCCACCATCAGACTCTGGGCCTGGCGTGCGGCGGACATGGCCTGGGCGTACTTGCCGGCCACGTACAGTCCCTTGGCGGTATCGCGGATCTGGCCGGCGGACTCAAGTCTGCGGACGGCCTCGGAACCTGCCGGAGCCAGGGCCCGGATGGCGGTTTCGGATGCGTCGAAGCTGGTAAGCGTCCCGAGGCGACCGATTCGCTCGATGCTCCTGGCCACGGCGTCCTGCCAGATCAGCGGGGTCAATTGGCTCATCAGATCGAGCAGTTCGCCTGGCTGGGCGGCGCGCTCATCGTGAAGCAAGATGCTGCCCTTGCCCTTTCCTTGAGCCAGTTGGGCGAGTGGTTGGGGGAGATGACGAAAAGCAATCACCTTGCCGCCGGACTCGACGAATCGCGCCAGTGCGTCACCGGCGGCGGCAGGAATGGCGGGGTTGAAGGGCAGAATGACCAATTGCCGCCCCTTGAGCGTCTCCGAGGTCAGATGTCCATCCTGGATCACGACGCGATTCAGGTCCAGGTCATCCAGCCAACCGACGACGCGTCGGCGGGCCTCGCTCACCGCACGGTTCTGGCGGCCGTCGGACTGGACGACCGAGCGGCCGTCAACAACGGCGATCTGAGCGTCGATTCCCAGCAACCCCATTCCCGCGAGGTAGATCTCGGTGTCCACGTCGGCTGCCCGCCACGCGGACAGCCGGATCAGGCCGACTTGACTCCAATCGTCCGGGCGTCCCTCGGCGTTGGCCCGATCCTTGTCCAGGGTAACGGTGCACCATCCGCCGCTCCCATCCGGGGTGAAGTCCAGACCGTACCATCCGCCCCCGCTCTGGAAGTAGAGCGTGCAATGGGAGATGGGCGAAAGGTCGGTGCAGAGAAGCTGCAACCGCACGCCGCGGCAGCCACTCAGGTCGAGCCTGATGGGCAAGTCCCAGGAAGCCCTTTCGATGCGCGTGCCGGCGAAGCGACACGGCATGCGCAGGACGCCCATGCCTCCCAAGTTGACCACCGATACAGCGGGAGATCCTTCCATAGGGACCCAATCCGCCCTGACGTTCCCCTCATTCGAGGCATTGAAGTGCAATGCGAGCGGGAATCCGGGTTTGGGCGGCGCGGGCGGGTCGGCATAGGTGTGGATTCCGACAAGGCACAGGTAAGCGGCGCCTATCCGCAGGCCTCTGATTCTCAGCATACACCAGCACCTCAACAGTTGGCCCAAATCCAGGGTGCGAAATCCGACCACCGGCTCGCACCGGGATTGTCACTTTTTCGGAGCAGGACGGCCGGCCCGAAAAGGCGCCCTCGGCGCGGGCCGCGAATCGGGCGGAGGCGTGCTGCAGACACGCCCCAATGGGTCTTTAGAAAATGTACTAAACGCTTCACAATTCGAGTTTTGGCGTTGGCAACCAACACATTTTGGGGTAAATTATAGTGGAGGTGGTGCGCAGGAGCCATCCCCACAGGAATCGGTCACTTCAAGGCTGAAGCCGGAGAGCAGAATAACGCCGCACAGGTCGATAGGAGTGTCCATTCGGACAGTGCGGCATATCTCAGGAGGACGAACATGAGTTCTGCGAAAAGG
>JAGNEZ010000078.1 GCA_018003015.1 Phycisphaerae bacterium
CTAGGGTAACAAGTTATCCCCGCCAGGCAAGTTGAACTTGACGTCCCAACGATCCAGCGGCTACAGTACGGGGGACCAGAGGGCACAGCCACAAGTGCACAAGATAAGCAATGCCAATACCTTAGATCGCATCGCCATCGTCGGGGTCGGCCTGCTGGGCGGCTCGATCGGGCTGGCCCTGCAGGCCCACGGTTTCACCGGGACACGGGTCGGAATCGGCCGTCGGCAGTCCTCGCTCACGAAGGCTCTCGAATACGATGCCGTGGACGAGGTCACGTGCGACGTCGCCGCCGGCGTGGCGGGGGCTCAACTCGTCATCCTGTGTACGCCGATCGGCCGGTTCGAGGGGCTGTTGCGGGAGCTGGCCTCTGCCCTCCCGGCGGGGGCTTGCGTCACCGACGTCGGCAGCACCAAGGGCGAGGTGGTCCGGTGGGCTGAGCAGCTCCTGCCCCGACGCGTCGGATTTGTCGGTTCCCACCCCATGGCCGGTTCCGAGAAGACCGGCGTGGAGTTCGCCCGGGCGGACCTGTTCGATGAGGCCCTCTGCCTGGTCACTCCCACCCGCAGGACACCTTCCGCCAGCGTGCGGTTCATGCTCGGCTTCTGGGAACAGATCGGGGCCCGAACCATGGTCGTGTCCCCCGCTCGGCATGACATGTTGCTCGCTCGCGTGAGCCACCTGCCCCATGCCGTCGCCGCCGCCCTGGTCCAGCTGGCGATGGCTCAGGGAGCGATCGATGTGGCCGGGCCGGGCTTCGCCGATACCACGCGCATCGCTGGGGGTGACCCGGCGATGTGGACCGACATCTTTCGCTCCAATCGACGGGCTGTCCTGAAAGCCGTCGATCTGCTCGTGGCCGAACTGTGCCGATTCCGCGGCTTGCTTGACAAAGACGACCCCAAGGCGATTGACCGATGGCTGGCCCGCAGCCAGCATGCCCGCCAAGCATGGATCGGCCGCCGCTACAACAAGAAGGGATGAGCTCATGACCGCCCCAGTCGGCAACAAGGCCTCGCTCTGGAGAGTCAGCGTATCCGCGCGCAGCGCGGCCAATGACGCTCATGGCGCTGCTGTTCTCCGCGACATCCATGAACTCGGGCTCAAGCATGTCACCCACGTCGCTTCGAGCAGGATTTCGCTGCTCCAGGGACCGATTGGGAAGGACGTCGCCCGACGGGTCGGCGAGCAACTCCTGGCCGATCCCGTCACCGAAGTGTGCGACATCCGCGAGGGCGGCGATGATCGCACCCTGCCGGGCAAGGATTACGAGGCTGCGATCGAGGTTCATCTCAAGGGCGGCGTCATGGACCCGGTGGCCGGTTCGACGCTGGAGGCGATGGCTGACATGGGCATCGAGACAGCGCCGCTGGAGGTCGCCACAGTGCGACTGTACCGACTCAAAGGAGTGGCTTCGGTCAGCGAGGTGGAGGCCATTTCCCGACGGCTGCTTTCAAATGGCTGCATCGAGGATGTCTACCTCACCGGTTTCGGCCGGCATGACCCGCGCCCGGACCATCTGCCCGTTGCGCCCACCCGGGCGTTTGAGCTTCGGCACGTGCCCGTCCGCCAGCTGGATGAGGCGGCCCTGGCTCGACTCGCGCGCGACGCCCACCTGTTTCTCTCGGTCGGCGAGATGAGCACCATCCAAGACTACTACCGCAAGTTGGACCGCGACCCGACGGATCTGGAACTGGAGATGCTCGCTCAGACCTGGAGCGAGCACTGCGTTCACAAGACCCTGAAGGCTTCGGTCTGTTATCGCGGCGAGCCGTTTCCCGCGTCGAGCACGGTGGCGCAGAAGCCGACCGACGGCCAGAACGTCGAGATCCGCTACGGCAATCTGCTGAAGGACACCATCGCCCGGGCCACTGACGAGCTGATCGAATCCGGCCGGGTCGACTGGTGCCTGTCGGTCTTCGAGGACAATGCCGGGATCATCACCTTCGACGACGAGTACGCCATCGCCTTCAAGGTCGAGACTCACAATCACCCGTCGGCCATTGAACCCTACGGGGGGGCGGCCACCGGAATCGGGGGCGTGATTCGTGATGTACTCGGCTGCGGCCTGGGGGCCAAGCCCATCGCAAATACCGACGTATTCTGCTTCGCGCCGCCGAACTTCCCGCTGGAGATGCTGCCCAAGGGCGTGCTCCATCCTCGGCGGGTGTTCAAGGGTGTTGTGTCCGGAGTGCGCGATTACGGCAATCGGATGGGCATCCCGACCATCAACGGCGCGATCCTCTTTGACGACCGATATCTGGGAAACCCCCTGGTTTTCTGCGGATGCCTGGGCCTGATCCCCCGCAACCGCATTCACAAGGAACCCCAGCCGGGCGACCTGGTCGTGGTCATCGGCGGACGGACCGGGCGCGACGGCATCCACGGGGCCACGTTCTCATCCGCCGAGCTGACGGATACCCACGCCGAGGAGTTCTCCCACGCCGTACAGATCGGCGACGCGATCACCGAGAAGAAGGTGCTCGATGCCATGCTGCAGGCTCGGGATCACGAGAACGGGTGCCTGTACACGGCAGTCACCGATTGCGGAGCGGGCGGCCTGAGCAGCGCGGTCGGCGAGATGGCCGCCAGGCTCGGAGCTGAGGTGGAACTGGCCAAGGTGCCGCTGAAGTACGCCGGCCTGCGCTACGACGAGATCTGGATCAGCGAAGCCCAGGAGCGCATGGTGCTCTCGGTACCACCCGAACGATGGGAGACGCTGCGCGACATCTGCGAGGCCGAGAACGTCGAGGCGACGGTCATCGGTGTGTTCCGCGACGACGGACGGCTGGTTATTCGGTACGAAGGGAGAGTCGTCGGCGAGTTGGACACGACCTTTCTCCACGAGGGACTGGGGCGGCTGCACAAGGAGGCGACCTGGTCGAAGCCCGCGGCGGATGAAACCGCCAGGAGGGCATGCGCGGGAACCGCCGGCTTCGTGGTCACGGATGAGGATGCGGTCGAAGCCAGCAAGTCCGTTTGGCCGCCCGGTAGCCGCTATCGGGACGAGTTGCTCTACCGCCTGTCACGACCCAGCGCCGCAAGCAAAGAGTGGGTGATTCGTCAGTACGACCACGAGGTCCAGGGCGCCAGCGTGGTCAAGCCGCTGGTCGGGCCGGGGCAGGGGCCATCGGACGGGTCGGTCATCCGGCCGAGACTGGGGAGCGCCCGCGGCGTCGCCCTGGCCAACGGCATCGCGCCCGTCCTTCACGGCGAAGATCCCTACTGGATGGCAGTGGCGGCCATCGACGAGGCTATCCGCAACATCGTCTGCGTGGGGGGGGATCCCGCGCACACGGCGATCCTGGACAACTTCTGCTGGGGCAACTGCGAGGATCCGCGGACCATGGGTGCCCTGGTTCGGGCATGCCAGGGCTGCTACGACGCGGCCATCACCTACGGCACGCCCTTCATCTCCGGCAAGGACTCGCTCAACAACGAGTTTGCCCTCGACCCGGCGGATGGCGGTCGGCTCAGCAAGCGAATGCCACTGTTCAACAACCGCATTCGCATCCCCGAGACGCTGCTGGTCAGTGCCCTCGGCGTGATCGACGACGTCGGCCGTTGTGTGAGCATGGACGCCAAGCCCGGTTCGAACAAGACCGACAACGCCTTCTTCTTCGTCGGCCTCAGGGCTAAGAACTGGCCGGAGGTGAGCGTTCGTCACGCGGCCGCCCTGCACGGCGCAGTAGCCGGCCTCATTCGCGTGGGCGCGGTCCTCGCGGTCCACGACTGCGGCGACGACGGCGTCATGCCCGCGCTGGCCGAGATGGCCTTGGCCGGGCAGTGCGGCGTCGAGGCGGATTTCTCCCAGGTCGATCCATTCGCGGCGGTTCCCTGCGGGTATGTCCTCGAGGTCGCTGAGGCCGACGGAGACCAAGTGGAGGCCTTGGCCGAAAGGCTGGAGGGTGTCAGCATCCAGGCCGTCGGCCGTACCCGGCCGTCCTCGAGATTCGCTGCCGGGATGCCGGATGGCAGTCGTGTCGATGTCGAAGTCGCCGACCTGGCCGGTGCTTGGCGGTCAAGCTTGAACTGGTAGTCGGTCTCCGCTCAGCCGTGGAGATGAGGCGCGCCGGGATGAGAACCCGCGCGAACCGCCGCGCGCGTCGGACCCCCGCCACCGGAGGTGCCTCACGTGCTGCCCGCCGGATTGGCCGAGCGACACCAGGTGACACGCCCATCGCCGTCGCATGCGCCGGGGAATTCCGCTTCCGCTCAGGCTTGCGTCGAACCTGCCGGCGTTTCCGCGGCCGTGGGTGCAGGTACCCTGTGCTTCCTGTCGCTGGCGATTGAGCCAGAGAGGGACTTGAAGCCGGGCCACCACGTTTCGCGGTCCGGTCTCACCCACTCCTGTTGGAGGCTGCGGCCGGGGAACTGATGAAACCGCCACTTGCTGAGACAAGAATGCCCCTGGACACTTGCTTTAAGGATTCAGGCGGGGTTATAGTGGTTTTCTGATCAGAGGGTCAGGTCTCTCGAGAAAGGAGCGACAGTATGAAGATCGTTGCCGGTCTGGGCGTTCTCCTTTTCCTTGGGGGAATGGGCTACTACTTCGCCGTGGTTTCGGGCGGCGGCGAGACGGCCATCGACATTCCACTGGTGTTCGGGAACCTCAAGGATGGCTCGATCGACATGCACGCCATCATCGGCGTTACCCTCGCCCACAAGAGCCGCAAGAACGAGCCCCTGGGAGAAGGCAAACCCAAGGGGTGGAACGACTGGGTGAAGACCCACTGCATCCTGAAGTCCTCCTCCGGAGAGCAGATGACCGTCAATCGGACCAACGGAAGCAAGCTGGTTCGAATGCATGAGATCCAGCAGATGGTGGGTACCGAGGAGTTCTTCCTTGAGGCCAAGCTGAAACCGGGCCAGGCCTACACCTTCGACTACATCATCGAGGCGCCGGAGGCCATGATCTTCCGGTGTCCGTTCACCGCCCCCCAGGCGGACGAGAAGGTCAAGCCCTACCACTTCGTGCTCAGCAACTGAGGGTCGTGAGGCTCTCGGGCTCCCGGATCATGTCGTGGCCCGGCCCCGAATGCACGGGAAGTAGATCCACAGGTGGCCGAGGTCGTCGTCCTCGCCGAAGTAGATCTGTCCGTCGCGGCCGGTAACGGCGTCACCGAAGCAGTATCCGTAGCGCCGCCGTTCGAGAACCGAGACAGCCACACCCAGATTGAGCGTTCGGTTGCCGACCGGCTCGAAACAGAACAGCTTCGCCAGTTCCAGCCCGCAGGAGCCGAAGAGCCGCCCGTCGTGGGTGACGGCCATCGGGCCAACCGGTGCGAGCGGCGCCCTGCCCACCGGCCCGACGATGCCCTTCGCTTCGCTGAGCGTGAACAGGTTTCCGTCGGCGTCTGCCAGATACAGCAGGCCCGATCCTCGATCTCCGGCCCAGCGCAGGTGTTCCGGCGTCCAGGTTCCACGGGGCAAGGACACTGCCCGGCAGTTCATCCTGCGGGACTTGGGGTCGCAGCACCACAGGTGGCACGATCCGTCGAGCCCGTAGACCTTTCCGGCCGGACCCAGGGCTATTCGCCCTGCACCGGCCACCTCGCCGAGGACTTCGATCTTGCCCTCGTCGATATCGACCGCGAACACGCGGCTTGGTGTCATGCCGATGGCCGCCGATCCCGAGGCGTCGGACACCGCATGCAGAATCGGCTCCCCTTTGACCGGTTCGCCGAGATCCTTGACCGGCTGGCGCGAGAAGCCCCATTCCTGGATGAGGTCGAACGGCATGCCGCACAGCGGGTGGGTCACGACGCGTCCACCGGCCGGTCCGTTGACGCAGGCTGCAAACGAGTTCCTCCCGCAGCAGACGGCTGCGCAGCGGTTCGCCCCCTCGACGACGCCCAAGTCGAACACCATCCCGGTGACGCCATGGAACATGCCGATGAACAGGTGGCTTCGGTACCCGCTGGTGCCACCGTAGACTCGACCGTCGGCGGCCAGCGTCAGTGCGGTGATGCGGCTTTCGTCGGCGACGATCGGCACGGTTATCCCAGGAAAGCACATTGGGAAGGCGATCATGGTGCCTTCCTTGACGAACGTGCCGTGGACGATTTCGTCGATCAGGGCCTTGGCCTCCGGCGAGTTCATGTCATATTGCTTCTTGTCGCTCATGGTTACCCCCACATCCGCATGGGCAGATGGGCGTTCTTTTTGCGGCGGCTGGCCGGCACCTGTACCTTGAAGATGCCCACCGGGCGCCTGCCGACGTGGCCGAAGAACAGGTTGCCGTGCTTGTCCACTGCTCCACGGGAGACGTACTGGGCGAGGTCGTCCGGACGGACCAGCGTGGTTGTCTCCTCGCGTTTGAGGGTCTTGGGATCGAGCCGCCAGACGACGCCTTCCCGCTGCTTGTGTTCCGGGGGCATGGGGTTATAGACCGGGTCCCGCCATCGCGAGGCGACGTAATAGAGCTGTCCGTCGCCGCCGAAGGTCAGCCCGCCGCAGTGGTCCTGGAATGTGTCCATGGGCTGGGTCAAGTCACGTCTCTGGGTCGTGGGGCCGAGATCCTCGACTCGCGGCCACTCGCCCTCGTTGATCCAGATTCGCATCAGGTACGGGTTGGCGATCCAGGTGCCGGCGTAGATGCACTGGCCGTCGGGCGAGGCCACCGCGTCGTAGAACACGCTATGGAAGCCGGTTTGGTACTCCGGATTGTGTGGCAGGATGTAGGGTGAGCTTTCCAGGCGGTCCTTCTGCGGGTCGTAGCGAACCAGTCGGCCGTAGTCGCTGCTGGTGTAGATCCGATGCCTGGCGTCGATGAACAGGACCTGTGCGTTGACTGAGCCGATCCGCCCGACGTCGCGGCGGGTGCGTTTCTTGATGTCGTAGATGATGAAGTGGTCGCGCGGGTAGCTGATCGCGTACAGCAGGCCGCGGGTCTCGTCGTGCAGCAGGCAGCGGCAGCCCTCCTTGGGGATGAGCGTGTCGTGCCAGAGCACCTCGTCGGTGCGGGTGTCGAGTGCCACCAGGGCGCTGCCGCGGAAGCACCGCTTGGGATCGTGCCACGAGTGCCAGGGTGAGTAGGCCGGCTGGTCGATTGGCGGACCGGAGAGGTGGGTGGCCATGAAGAGCACGCCGTCGGCCATTGACGGGGCGAAGCTGTAGTGGATCTTGCATTGCGTGGCCCGGCCCGAGTCGCCGGGATCGTCCACCATCTTGTCCAGAGCGAACAGGTAGTCGAGCCGGTCCTTTTCTTCGTTGTAGCGGACCAATTTGACCACACCACCGGGGACGCCCTCGGCGCAGGCGGCCGCATAGATTCGCCCGTCCGGTCCGACCGAGAGCGACCAGCAGGAGTCCGAATCCGGGTGCTCGGTGAACTGATACCAGCTGACCTTGTAGTCGCCGCTATCGGTGGCCAGACCTGTGTCGGCGATGGCGGGTCCTTCGGTGGGAGCCGCTCTCGCGGCGGTGGCTGTGGTGTCGGTCCGTGCCAGACCGGTCACGACTGCCCCCGCGCTGGTCTTGAGAAACGTGCGTCGTCCGGTGGTTAGCGACATGCACCTGCCTCCTAGCGAACTGGAGGTCCAGGCAGCCTGGCGGCTTCCTCGGACCCTCGCGTCATCCATTAACCGATTCGTTGACTGGTGGCAATGGGGCGGGGCGGTTGGGGCCGGGGGTGGTTGGCCGCCTGGGCAGGCATGGTGGGTGGAGAGACCTCGCCGTTGCCCGGCCTTGTCAAGCCCGCTTGGTCCTTCTGCGCTGGGGCAACCTGTCGAATCAGGCTGGAGAGGGTCGGAGAACGAAGGTGGGCGATGTGTTATGATGGCCGGACTATGGGAACGGCTCTGCCAGGTTGTCTGCGGCGCGGAGGGCGAGAGGTGGTATCGTCGTCCATGGTCCTGGTGATGGCGGCCGTGGGGGCATGCGATTCCCGCCGGATCTTGGCCGGGGAGTTGGAGGGTGTTTCCTTCATTCGCGACTTCGAGCCGAACGAGGGTTGCCGGTGGGTGCGGCCCTCGGTCGATGGCCTGGAGATGAACGATCACTACATCGCCGGTCCGCGACGTGGGGAGGACCGGGAAGTGTGGCTGGCGAAGATGCGGGCGTATCGCGAGCAGGTCCGGCAGGGGAGTGCGGCTGCGGTGATCGAGGTGGACTACCGTGGGGTTCGAGCCTGGACGCGGATGGCGCCGGCGCTGGCTCGGACGTTGGATCTGAAAGGTGGTGACCGGGTCGAGGTAGCGGTTGAGGCCCGCTTTCTCTCCGGCAATCGCGGTCTGTGCATTGCCTTCGATTGGCACGATCGGCGGACGGGTCAGTGGAAGGGCTGGTCGGGCGTGCAAGCGGTGTTGCGCGGGCCGACGGCAGACAGTGCGGAGGGTCCGGTCAGGGGTGAACAGGCTTTGTGGCACCGTGTGCAAGCGGCGGTGACCGTGCCGGCGTTTGACGCCGCGGGTCAGTGGTCGCGGCTGATCATCGGCATGGATGCCACTCGGGATCCGGCGCCGGGCAAGCTGCAGATGCGGGCGATCGAGCTGAAGGTGGGTGATCCCGGGCGGTCGCGGGCGTTGGAGTTGGCCGCAAGGACGTGGGTGCCGGGTACTCGGGTGCTGGATCGCAGGCTGTACGACCGGCAGGATCTGGCCTGGACGTCGCGGGTGTTCACGTGTCATTTCACGTTCATGTACGATCGTTCGGTGTACGATGTGGTCGCCGGCAAGTATGCGCTGGAAGCGCTTCTGGAAGACGGTCGACGGGAGTTTGGGGGGTACGATGCTCTGGTGCTGTGGCAAGGCTACCCGAGGTTGGGTGTCGACGACCGCAACCAGTTCGACATGTACCGGGACATGCCCGGTGGCTTGGGCGGGATTCGTGATCTTGTGCGGCAGGCGCATGCCGGGGGCGTGAAGGTCTTCGTGGACTACAACCCCTGGGACACGGGAACGCGTCGTGAGGCGTGTTCGGACGAGGAGGCTCTGGCCGCCCTGGTGGGTGCAGTTGAGGCTGACGGCATCTTTCTGGACACGATGTCGGCCGCGTCGGCGACGCTTCGTCGGCGGCTGGATGCGACTCGGCCGGGAGTGGCCTTGGCTCCGGAGGGGCATCCGGACATTGACCAGTTGCCGCTGCTGAGTCTGTCGTGGGCGCAGTGGCTTCAGGATCCATTGCCGCCGGGCCTGCTGCATTTGAAGTGGCTTGAGCCACGTCACGTTCAGCATCAGATTCGGCGCTGGGATCGCAGTCACGGGGCCGAGATTGAGACCGCATTCTTCAACGGGAGTGGTGTGCTGGTGTGGGAGAACGTCTTTGGGACGTACAATCCCTGGCCGGCGGCGGATCGGCGAACCTGGCGGCGGGCGGTACCGATCTTGAGGCATTTCGAGGCCCAGTTTTCGGGTGACGGTTGGGATCCGTTCTATCCGACGCGGGTGGAGAGGCTGTACTGTCACCGTTGGCCGGGCCGGGATGCGACCGTGTACACGCTGCTGAACCTGGGTGGGCCGATCCGGCAGGGGCGGCTGATCGAAGTGGCGGCGGAGGGGGATACGGTTTACTTCGATTTGTGGACGGGTGAGCCGGCTCGGGTGGAGGCCGCCGGGGGTGGCAAAGTTGAGGTGACGGGTTCGGTCGAGCGGCTTGGGTGCGTGCTGGCGGTGAAGCGGCGGGCCGTCGATAAGCCGCTGGGGGATCTCCTGTCGGGTCAGCGGGAGTTGGCGGCCGCACTGTTGTCTCCGGTTGACCGCCGCAACTTCGCCCATTCGGTTGTAGAACCTGTGACCCCTTTTGCAGGTACGCCGCGGGTTTCGGTGGCGCCGCCGGGGATGGTTCTGGTGCCAGGGGCGACCTTTCGGATGAAGATTGAGCATGTCCGTCGCGAGTGTGGATGCTATCCGGACCCGGGCGTGTCCGAGTCGCAGTGGGAGGGTTTTCTGTGGGGTTCGCCGTTTGACGGAGTGCTCAAGCACGACATCGGGCCGCTCGTGGTTGCGTCCTTCTTCGTGGACGAGGCGGAGGTTTCGAACGCTGATTTCAAGCGGTTTCTCGATGCGTCGGGTTATCAGCCGCGGGTCAGAGAGAACTTCCTGAGGCATTGGCCTGGCGGCCGGATGCCGACGGAGCTGGCCGACCATCCGGTGGTGTATGTGGATCTGGAGGATGCCCGGGCGTACGCCCGGTGGGCCGGCAAGCGCCTGCCGACGGAGGCCGAGTGGCATCTGGCTGCTCAGGGGACGGACGGTCGCAGTTGGCCGTGGGGCGACCGATTCGATGCCGGGCGGTTGGGCATTGCCGGCGGGCACACGTATCCGGTTCGTTCTGATCCGGAGGGGCGAAGTCCGTACGGTTGCCATCACATGGCCGGCAATGTCTGGGAGTGGACCGAGAGTGAGCGGGACGATGGTCACACCCGGTTTGTGGTCATCCGGGGCGGAAGTCATTACGCGGCCGAGGGGAGTATCTGGTATGCGGACGGGGGGCCGCGGCCGTGCGATCATCATGCGAAGTTCATCTGCATGTGGCCGGGTTTGGATCGATGTTCGACCATTGGTTTCCGCTGTGTGGCCGACGTGGCCCGCTCGGCGGCGAAGCCTAACTCCTAATAACCTCTTAAAGGACCCTCCATTCCATCTGGGTTACGGCGCCGGGTCAGTCGGCGCAATGCGGGTCGGAGGGGGTATTGGTGCCGCTGAGGCAGCGCTGGTAGGTACCGAAGTCGGCCAGGTCCACGTCGCCGTCTTGGTCGAGGTCTGCCGGCCGGCAGTAGGACATGATATTGGTGGCGTCGGTGCCGGTGAGGCAGGACTGGAACCGGGCGGTGTCGTCCGGGTCGACGTCGCGGTCTCCGTCCAGGTCGCCGGGCAGAACGGGTACTCGGGAGGCAAGGCTGAAGGAGTCGATCACCTGGTCGTTGAGGTTACGGGCGGTCCAAGTCAGGGTATTGCCGTCGACCTCGAAGATGACGTAGTGGAAGGACGAGAGGGTCACGTCGAAGATACCCCAGGTTGCGACGCGTTCGACGTCGATAGTACCGCCGGCCCCGCCGACGATGGTGTGCATGACGCCGTTCAGGTCGCCGCGGAGGTAGGCGTGGGTATGGCCGGTCATGATGATGTCGACGCCGTGCTGCTCGAAGAGGGGGAGCCAGGTGGAGGCGACCCAGGCTTCGCCGGTGTAGCCTCCGCCGTTCCACAGGTCGGTGTACGGTGACTTGTGGAAGGAGACGATTCGGAACTGGGCGTTCTGACACTCCTTGGAGGTGAGTTCGAACTTGAGCCAGTCGGTCTGGGTGGTTGAGTTGATGTTGGTGTCGAGGAAGATGAAGCGGACATTGCCGTAGGTGAAGGCGAACCAAGCCTCGTTGCCGGGGAGGTTGGAGTAGGTGTAGACGATGGCGGTTTCGCCGTCATGGTTACCGCGGCTGAACAGGACGGGGGTGGTTTGGGAGAAGTTGGCGACCTCGAGTGGTCCGAACCAGTAATCCTGCCACTGGGTGATGCTGGTGCCATCGTTCATCAGGTCGCCGTTGAAGATGAGCATGTCCGGGTCTCGGGCGGCGATGTGGGCGATGTGCTGCCTGAACACCGAGGGTCCCTGCTCGTCGGCGAAGGTGACCACTCGAATGGGTGTGGTGCGGTGGGGGGCGGAGCGGAAGCTGTAGACAGGCGAAACGGTGGTTCCGCTGCGGACCCGGTACTGGTAGGCGGTTTCGGTATCCAGGGGTTGCATGGTTGCGGTGTGGACATACCGGGTGCTGCTGACCATGCGGGTGGTCACGGTGGTGATGGTATTCTCGCTGACGTTGTTGGCGCCGAACTCGACGGCGTGGGGGCTTCCTTCGACGTCGGTTTCCCAGAGCAGGTTCATCACGTTGGGGCGGCCGTCCTGGAGCATGGGGAGCTTGGTGATGGTCGCGGGCTGGGGGATGGAGCCGTGGATGGTGAAGACGGCGTCCGAGCTGTCGGTGACGGCCGGGTATACGACGGAGGCTATGCGGACGGCGTAGTTAGCGGAGTCACCGATGTAGGGGGAGATGGTCCAGGGGTATTGGCCGCTGGCCATGGCGACCTGGGCGATCTGGCTGTGGAAGGTGTTGCCGTTGTAGAGGTCGATGCTCAGGAAGCCGTCCGGGTTGGCTGCGGTCCAGCTGATGGGGTGGAGGGTACCGGCCTGCCAGTTTTCGCCGCCGTTGGGTGTGGTGAGTTGAAGGTTGCCAGGGATGGCGGGCAGGGGGATGCCTGAGGGCGTGGGGCCGCCCAGTTGGGCGATTTCCGTGCCGGTCATTGCGTAGCCGCGCAGCTGGATGCTATTGACGTATCCGAGCGAGTTTTCGTTGTTTTCATCGGCGAAGAAGAGGATTTGGGGTTCGAGGGCGAAGCGGCCGTCGAAGTCCAGGCCGGTGTTCTGCTGGACCTGCTGGCCGTCGACGTAGCTGGTGAAGGTTCCGGCCACGAGGTTCACGACCAAGGCGAGGCGATGCCAGAGGTTATCGGCGACGTATCCTCCGTAGTTACCGGAGATGCCGATGCCGTGGTCGGAGTAGCGGATGAACCATTCGCCGTCGTTGGTGTTGCCTGGGTTGGTCTGGTAGAGGCTGGCCCAGCCGCTGGTGGCGGTGTTTGGGAACATGACGTCGATGATGAGGGAGTACTGGTTGACGTAGTTGCCGCCCCCGTTGGCAGGCAGGTTGTGGGCGGCCTGGAAGAAGGTGCCGCGGGTAAACTGGGCAACCTGGGCTGTACCGGGACCGATGGTAGTCGTGGTGTAGGTTATGCCTGGGGTGGTGGCAGGCGGGGCGGCTCCGGGAGTCAGGGCGGCTCCTCCGGTGGAGGAGGCCAGGCTGCCGTTGAAGTCCCATTGAGATACTTGTGCCCTGGCAGGCCATGCGGCCATAGTCAGGGTTGAGAGAACTCCGAGCGCCAAACGAACCCAATTGACCGGACCGTGTCCGGGAATCAACGGCATTTGACAACCTCCCCAGGCTCAGAACACGTTCTGCGACCCGCGTCGCGGTTGGGCGGGGGTGGCCGCGTTGAGCCTCTCCGTGTTTTGCGGATGGCCTCATCGGCCATCCGGGTAATAGGGTGCTCCCGTGCCAAGCAGGCAAGGCATGGGGCGCCCGGCTACCCGATTGTACCAGGCGCCCCACGAGTTTTCAGGTGCTTTTCGCCCCGGTTTGGTCATTCGGGTGCGAATGGTCGTACAGTCGCCCTGGAGTTCCTGAGGCTCAGCGGCGGATTCGCCGACAGAGCGGGATGAGGCCGAGGGCCAGCAGGGCGACGGTAGCCGGTTCGGGCACGATGCCGTCGGCGGTCGGTCCGCCCAAGGCGGCGATGGCATCGGCGGAGAGGGCGAAGTTCTGGAACTGGATGCTGTTGACGTAGCCCATGGCGGTTTCGCCGTCCTCGTCCGCGAAGAGCCAGGCAGGCGAGCCGCTGCCATCGGGATAGAGGGCCCAGCGGCCGCCCGCGCTGCCGCTGCCGCCGAGGTCGGTGTATCCTACGAAGGCGCCATCGATGTACTTGGTGTACTTCTTGGTGGCGTCGGCCTGGTCAAGATCGACGACCAGGGCGACGCGGTGCCACGTATCGGGGGTGAGGTTGCCGTGGTACTGACTGCTGATGCCGATGCCGTTGCTGCCGTTCACGAAGAAGTCGGCGTCGTTGGCATTGGTGGCGGAGGTCTGGAACAGTGCCCGATATCCGCCGGAGCTAGACGGATACAGGATGTCCATCATCAGGGTGTACTGATTGACGTCGCTGGTGCTCCCGTTGGCGGCCGCGCCATGGAACATCTGGTAGCCCATGGTTGTGGAGGTGGTTTGGGGGAATTTCATGACGTTGGCGTCCTGGCCTCCGATGTCGGCGATGCCGAAGTTGGTGGTGGTACCGAACTCGGTGGCGGCGGCTGTGGCCGCGTCGCCGTAGACCAGGTCGTTGCCGATGGTGGCCTTGAGACCGTTTGCCGGGTCGTCGAAGTTCCAGCGACCGGTGACCTTCTCGGAGGCGAAGGTTGTGCCGGTGATCAGGCCGACGACCGCGACGGCCCACAGAGCGTGTTTACCTACTGATTTCATTGTCTTCTCTCCTCTCGACAGAAGATGAAAAAGAAACGCAGACACTGTCATACCCTTTGATCCGGGCGCGGCCCTGTTAGAAGGTGTTTGCCCTTTCGCCAAGCCTGTTGGAGGGTTCTTCCGGTTGGCACGGATGTTCCCTCCGGCGAGGTCGCGTCCCCGCTATTTGGGTTAGGGCTGGCCTTGTGGCTATTGGTCAGGAATGGCCCGGCAGCCGCGAGCGGATCGCGGCCGGACACGAGTCTTTTTGTTTTCTCCGCTTCACCTCCCTCCTTCGGTGTCTTGAGACGACGGAATCACCTCTCACGGCGACGGCTGAACGGTATAGTACACGGTGAAGCCGTTTTCGGATTTCTGTCTCAGCCAAGGGGCGTACTTTGTCCACAGACCCTGGCTGGGCGGGTCGGCATAGCTTCTCATGTAGACCCGAATGACGTCCATAGGTTTCACGAACTGGACATGCAGATCGAGAAAGGCGACGTTGAGGCCGTCGGGGCCGTGGTTGTTATATGCATCGGGGAAGTTCCAGATGTCGCCTGTGGTTGATCCCCCGCCCTGATCGTTATCCAGGGCGAGGAGGGTGTTCTGGGGTTTTTTGACAGAGCGGTGTTTCTTGATGACATCGCCGTCGGTGGCATTGTTGTAGCCTGGCGTGCTGGGGTCGGGCCAACCGAGTTGCTGTCCGTAGGTTCCGGCGGATTTGCCGTCGATCTTGGTACCGTCGGGGTAGATGGAGGGGCCGTCGTACCAGCCCCACATCTCGTAGCTATGGCCGCCGTCGGCGTCGGCCGCGTTGTCGGCTGCGGATCTCAGGTCTTGGAGGCCCTTGGGATAGAGGGCTCTCTCGGTGGTGCTTTGGAGGGGTACGTTTTCGCGGACGATGTTCTTCGTGCTCGGGCAGATCGCGGTTTTGGCGGAGGGCAGGTACTTTGGGTAGACGTGGTTGAGGCTATCGTCACCGGTACTGGTGGCGGCGATGTAGATGCCTGTCTTGTCGGTTTCCGCCCTGATGGCGCAGGCCATGTTGATCTGGCGGGCGTTTGAGGCACAGACTCCCCGGCGGGTTTGTTCCTGGGCTCTCGACAAGGACGGGAGCAGGATGGCGATGAGGAGGGCGATGATCGCCACCACGACCAGGATCTCGATCAGGGTGAATGCCTGCCTGTGGTTTCGTACCCTTATCATGGGATCCGGTTCCTTTCTGACGGGGGGCGTATTGCCGACTGGGCGGGGTCACCGGCGAGATGCCGGGGTGCGACGCGTCGTGCGGCTTTAGGATGCGCTCCCTGTCTTGACGTCGATGCTGCGGTTTACGTTGATCCCGTGACGCCGTTCACGGGATAGTCGTGCACGCAGGATCATAGGCTGCGGGGCCGCTGTAGCACCGCTGGAAAATGCCGAAATCACTGTGATCGACGTCATTATCCTCATCGAAATCCATCTCGCCGCAGTCGGTCAGGTTGGCTTCGGCGAGGGTGATGGTCGGTCCGGTGTAGCACAAGCGGAAGGCGTCGAAATCCGCGCTATCGACGCGACTGTCGTTGTTGACGTCGGGTGCCGGTCGTCGGTCGTAGCGACCGATGCCTGCGGCGGTGGGGCCGCCGAGGGTGGCGATCTCTGTGGGCGTCATGGCGTAGTCGCGGAACTGGATGCTGTTGACATAGCCGAGGGCGGTCTCGCCATCCTGGTCAACGAACATCAGGATGGTGGAGTAAAGGGCGAACCGTCCGTCGAGGACTTCGTCGTCGTTGCCGATATTCTGGATGGCCTGTGTGCCGTCGATGTAGGTGGTATAGGTATTGACGGCCATGTCCGAGACGAGGGTGAAGCGATGCCAGACGCCGTCGGTGACATCGCCGATGTAGTTGCCGGAGATCCCGAGGCCGGCGCCGGACTTGATGAAGGTTTCCCCGTCGTTGTCATTGAAGAGATCGGTCTGAATCAGGGAGACGTAGCCGCCGGTTCCGGTGGCGGTATCGGGGAACATGACGTCCATGATCATGCTCCACTGATTGACCAGGCTGCCGCCGCCGTTGGGGGCGGCTCCGTGCGCGAACTGGAAGCCGTCGCACTGCAGGGTTTTCGGGAACTGCATGACTTTGGCGGGCCAGCCGTTGATGTTAGCGATACCGAAGCTGGTGGTGGTTCCGAACTTGACCTCGGCGGGCAGGTTCTGGGAACACGTTCCGCCGGGGGTGCAGCCTTTGAAGTAGGCCAAGTCGCGACCGGTGGTGGCGGCCAGGGAGCCGTTGAGGAAATCCCACTGGCCGGTGACGCCGGTGCCGCCGGGGATCTTGGTTGCGGTGGGTGCGCCGAGGGCGGCCACTTCGTCGTCGGTCATCTGGTAGTTGCGGATTTGGATGCTGCTGACGTATCCGGTCGCGTCTTCGTTGTCCTCGTCGGTGAAGAGCAGTGTGGCCAAGTCTTCGGCCGGGTTTGCGCTGGCGGCATTAAGGGACATTCGCCCATCGAAGCCTTGTCCGCTTTGAGAGCCGACGAGGGCGCCGTCGATGAACTTGCGGTAGCCGTCGGTGGTATTGGCGCAGTTGACTGACAGCGCGACGCGATACCACGTGTTGGGGTTGATCGGCCCCTGGTAGTTGCCGCCGATGCCGATTCCGTTTTCGGGGTTGACGAAGAAGTCGCCATCATTGGTGTTGCAGTTGTTGGTCTGCAGGAGCCCCCGCCACGTGGCGTCGGACTCGGTCGGGAAGAGGATGTCCATGATGATGGTGAACTCGTTGACATAGGTTCCGCCGCCGTTGGCCTCGGCGCCCGGATACATTGCATAACCCATGTTCCTGGTGCATTGGGGGAACTTCATGACGTTTGTGGCTTGGCCGCCGATGTCGGGGATACCAAATGACGTGGTGGTGCCGAACTTGGTTTCGCTCTCGACGTCGCGGGTGTCGGCGGGCTTGATCCAGTAGGTTGCGTCGGTTCCGACGGTAGCCTTGAGGGTACCGTCGTCGAAGTCCCACTGGCCGGTGATGGTTTGGGCGTTCGCCGCTCCTGAGGCGATGGCACCGAGTGCGCAGAGCGCAAGGCCACAGGCTAATGCTTTTGACGACCGCTGCTTCCTCATACGAACCTCCTTACCAACTAATCGTCTCGATGTTCCCAACCGCCAGAAGTGCTCCTTACCCTTGCCCGGTCATCGATTCAAGCAGACCGCACCGGGCCCAGGTCTTTTCTGTCCATGAAGGGAAACTCTCTCATTCAGCCGGCGTCGCTTTCTTTCTCCCGGTCGTTACGACGGACCGGCGCTGCGTTCCGAGTTGCCGTTGTCCTCCCGGCGGGGGATTGAACGGTTCGCGCTCGGTACTGGTCACAGGCACCCTTGGGGTGCTGATCGGACCATGCCGCTTCGCTTGCGCCGAGCGGTGTGCGCAAGTTGTCGCTCGGACCGTACTTATTCTGGCAGAATGCGACAGCGGTGTCAACCAGAAAGATGGCCTCACTTTGCGCGGGGCGGCATTTGCATCCCCTGTTGAGGGCGGTACACTGGGCGCGGCGGTTCGATCTTGTCATTGCGGCGCCCCTTGCGGAGGGGAGGTCCTATGGCCGCCGTTTCTTTCGCCTGGGCGTTTCGACGATTCAAGCGGTGCGTTGGTGCGGAGGTGCTCGATGAGGCGGTATAGCTTTGTTGGGGTGATGTTGGCTTGGCTGGTTGTTGCCCCGGTCTGGGCTGATTCCAGTCGCACGGTAACGCTGCAGCCGCCGGGTCGGGAGGAGTTTTGCCGGATGGAGCCGGGCGGGGTCAGTGTTTTGCCCAGTGGGCGGTATGTCACGCCGGCTGGAGTGGTGGTGCGAATCACGGCCGATCCGTTCGGGATGGCTCTTTCCCGGGATGGGAGCCGGGTTGTGGCGGTTCATGATCAGGTGTTGACCGTCCTGGACGTGGCCCGGCCTGAGCAAGCCGTTCGGTATCCGAGTTACGACGGCAAGCTGGCGAATCCCTTCAAGAACGGGGCGTTCATGGGGGTGCAGGTGACGAAGGACAGCCGGCTGGCCTATCTCAGTGGAGGCAATGACGGGTCGATCGTCGTTTTTGACTTGGTGGCCGGCAAGCGTCTTGATGGCATCACCCTCAATGGCGTGTTCGACGGTCGCTCGTACGAAGACAGTTTCACCGGCGACATGGTGCTGAGTGACGATGGCCGCAGGCTGTTCGTGCTGGACCAGTTCAATTTTCGGTTGGTGGCGGTAGATCTGGAGGAGAGGCGGGTGATCGCGTCGGTCAAGGTCGGCCGGTTTCCCTTTGGTCTGGGGGTGAGTCCGGACGAATCCATGGCTTACGTGGCCAATGTAGGCATTTACGACTATCCGCTGGTACCGGGGGTGACGGACAGGAATGTTGAGCAGGTTGGGCTGGCCTTTCCGCCCTATGGTGTGCCCTCGAAGGAAGCGGAGGAGGGCAAGGAGATTGACGGGAGGAGGATTCCGGGGCTTGGCAGTCCGCGGGTTGCGGAGGCGGTGTCGGTCTGGTCGGTTGATCTGAAGACGAGCCAGGTTGTGGC
Organism: Phycisphaerae bacterium; assembly: GCA_018003015.1. NCBI lineage: Bacteria > Pseudomonadati > Planctomycetota > Phycisphaerae > Phycisphaerae bacterium. The sequence goes on from JAGNEZ010000078.1 coordinate 18,548, forward strand.
CAAGATCAAGACCGGTTACCAGATGGGCGAGCGTGTTCAGGGGCTGGAGATCATGGGCGGATCGAGTCCGAATTCGATCGCGGCCGGTCGGCGGTTTGTTTACGTCACGAATGCGACGAATGACAACATTTCGGTGATCGAAGCGGGCAGTCAGCGGATCGTGGCGCACATCAAGCTGGACGTGGATCCGAAGATTGACCGGTATCGGGGGCTGATCCCGTTTGGGCTGGCGTTGAGTCCGGATGAGGCCCGGCTGTATGTGGCGTTGAGTGGACTGAATGCCGTTGGCGTGATCGACACCGGGAGTCGGAAGGTACTGGGCTACATCCCGACGGGGTGGTTTCCGACCAAGCTGGCGGTATTTCCGGACGGCAAGCGTCTGTGCGTGGTGACGGCGCGAGGGCATGGTGCGGGCCCGAATGGAGGCAAGGGCTTCAAGGCTCCGGTTCAGGGGACGTACGTGGGTGACATCATGCTGGGCACGTGCGAGTTCATTACGGTGCCTGACGCCGAGCAGCTGGCCAAGTACACCCGCCAGGTGGTTCGCAACACCTTCGAGGAGGTGCCGGTCGTCGACGACGGCAGGAATCCGCTGCCGGCCGCTCCGGGTCTGCGCAAGAGTCCGATTCGCCACATCGTGTACATCACCAAGGAGAACCGCACCTATGACGAGGTTTATGGCCAGGTGAAAGGTGGGAACGGTGACCCGACGCTGGCCCGCTACGGAGCAGACGTCGGTTTCAGCAGCCGGGACACGAGGTTTCCCAAGCGGACGGTCGAGCGGGCCACGGTCATGCCCAATCATCTGAAGATCGCCCGCGAGTTTGCGATGAGCGACAACTTCTACTGTGATTCGGACGCGTCGGTGCACGGTCACCGCTGGATGGTGGGGACGTATCCGAACGAGTGGGTGGAGGCCAATGCCGCGACGCGCAAGGATGAGCGGATTTTCAGCAGTGCCCCAGGGCGGCGGTATGTAGCCGGTTCGGCGGGGGCGGTCTATCCGGAGGACTACAACGAAGTAGGGGGGCTGTGGGAGCAGCTCGATCGGCACGGGGTGGACTTCTACAATTTTGGCGAAGGATTTGAGTTTTCGGGCACGGAGGAGGGGCCAGAGCACCAATTCACCGGGATTCGGATGAAGGTCGTTTTCCCGATGCCCAAGGCGTTGTTCGATCGCACTTCGCGCGTTTATGCGACGTACAACACGAGTGTTCCGGACCAGTTTCGCATCGAGATGTTCGAGCAGGAACTGAGCGAGAAGTGGCTCAGCAAGAGGGAGCCGTTCCCGCAGATGATCACGATGATTGTTCCGAATGACCATTCGGCGGGGGAGCGGCCGGATGCGGGATATCCGTTCAAGGAATCGTACATGGCGGACAATGACCTGGCGGTTGGCCGGGTTTTGCACGTGCTGTCGCGGACGCCGTGGTGGAAGGAGATGCTGGTGATCATCACGGAGGATGACGCCCAGGACGGTCGGGACCACGTGGACGCCCATCGGTCGCTGCTCATGATGGTCGGGCCGTATGTCAAGCGGGGGTACGTCTCGCACACGCACGCGAATTTCGGGGCGATTCTCAAGACGGTGTACCACATTCTGGACTTGCCGCCGGTGAACCAGTTTGACGCCGCCGCCTCGCTGCTCCAGGATTTCTTCACGGACCAGCCTGATTCTCGTCCCTACGATGCGGAGAAGGTGGATCCGCGGGTTTTCGATCCTTCACTGGCCCTGAAGCGCTACGATCGGGCCTTTGACTGGCGAAAGCTGGAGGGTGGCCCGATGCTGGATAACGACGATGATTTCCGGGAGAGCCATAAGGCGCAAGGGCGGGAAGGAAGTGAGAAGTGAAAGGTGAGAATTGAGACAGGCGGGGATTCCGACCGGTGTCCCCTGATTCGCCGGCAGCCGCGGCCGTGGACCGCAACTGCGGCCGATGAGCTGTTTGCTCGCTTTGCTGGTCTCGGTTCGCGCCTCTCGCTTCTCGCTGCGTCGGTGACTTCCTCAGCGTTGCGATGATCAGCGTTGAGGTATAGGATGGTTGGATCTGGATGGCGGCGCGCGTCGCAGGGGAGTGCCGGACGCACCTGACGTGCCGCCTTGGCAGCCCCTTTTGGTGGTCCACATCGGCATCACCGTGGAGGAGACACATGTCGGCGACTAAGAAGGCAGGGAAACTGGCTCGGCGGGATTTGCTGGCGGGAGCGGCGGCCGCGGCGGCGGCGAGCATTGTCCGGCCGTCTTCAGTGCGGGGATCGGGGGCCAACTCGGCGGTGGAGATCGCGTTGCTCGGTTGCGGCGGCCGAGGCTCGTGGCTGGGCGGGCTATTTGCCAAGCACGGCGGCTACAAATGGGTGGCGTGTGCGGACTACTACCAGGACCATGCTGACGGTTTCGGGGAAGCCCAGAAGATCCCGGCGGACAAGCGGTTCACGACGCTGTCGGGCTACAAGAAGATGCTGGACGTCAAGTGTGACGCGGTGATTGTTCAGACTCCGCCGTACTTTCACCCGATTCACGCGGCGGCGGCGGTCGATGCCGGCAAGCATGTTTACCTGGCCAAGCCCATCGCCGTGGATGCTCCCGGCTGCCTGAGCATTGGCGACTCGGGCAAGAAAGCCACGGAGAAGAAGCTGGTTTTCCTGGTCGACTTCCAGACCCGGGCCAACGAGTACTATCGGGAGGCGGTCAAGCGCGTGCATCGCGGGGACATCGGCGAGCTGGTGACCGGCTGGGCCATGTATCCCTGGGGCGTGGGGCACTTTCCGGGGCCTGCGACACCCGACGACAGGCTCCGCCGGTGGTACTGTATCCGCGAGCTGTCCGGGGATTTCATCGTCGAGCAGAACGTCCACACGCTTGACGTGGCGACGTGGATCCTGAACGCTGATCCGATCAAGGCCATGGGCATCGGGGGCAGCCGGGGATTGCGGGCCTACGGCAACATCATGGACTACTTCAACGTCATGTTCTGGTTCCCGAAAGACTTCGTGCTCAGCTTTGTGGGCAACCAGTGCACGCCGGGTGCCCCGACGGAGATCCCATGCCGGGTGTACGGTTCGAAGGGCACGATCGACACCGACTACTACACGCACGTGAACATCGACGGGATGCCCGAGTGTGTCTATAAAGGCGGCAGCTGGAAGCACGGGGAGCTCTACACAACGGGGGCGGAGGTCAACATCAAGGAGTTCCACGAGGCGATCACCAAAGGCGACGTCAGCAACCCGACCGTCGCCCCGTCGGTGCGCAGCAATCTGACCGCCGTTCTGGGCCGGCTCGCCGGATACAGGGGCGGGATGGTGGCCTGGGACGAGATGATCAAGGCGAGCGAGAGACTGGAGCCGGATCTGAAGGGGCTCAAGGCGTAGGGTGGCGGTTCATGACGAAGGTCTGATTGGGTTTGGCGCGGGGTGATGTAGCAGAACGGAGGATTTCCGGATGATCGAGCTCGGTATGCACGTGGACAACTGGCGGCATCAGGATGCGCCGTTAAAGGTGCCGTGCGAGTTCGCCAAGAATCACGGGATGAAGTACATCGAGCTGGGCTCGGTGAACGGGGACTATTTCGTGCAGAGCCTGGGCTACAACCCGCACGTGCCGCTGCACACGGATCCGCTGCGGCTTAAGGCGTACCTCGACTCGATGGGGCTCAAGGTCTCCCAGATTGACGCGGCGTATCCGATCTCGTTTCCCGACGGCCAGTATCGGGGGATTCCGTACACGATCGAGTCGATCAAGTTTGCGCGGGCGGTCGGTGCTCCTTGCGTGGATACGACGGATGGGGCGACCAAGCCTGCCGGGTACACCGACGAGGAGGTCATGGTTCTGATCAAGCAGTATTACCGGGTCATCCTAGAGTGGGCGGAGAGCCACGACATCATCATCAACGTCGAGCCGCACGGTCCTTACACGACGAATCCGGACACGATGGAGCGGATCCTGTCGATGTTCGACTCGAAGTACCTGCGGATGAACTTCGATACCGGCAACGCGTTCATTGCGGGCAATGATCCGGTGAAGTTCCTGGAGCGATTCAAACACAAGGTGACGCACCTGCACATCAAGGACGTCAGTGAGTCACTGGCCAAGGCTTGCCGGGGGGAGGAGACGGGCATCTCGACGTCGGTGGTGGCGATCGGCGAAGGGGTGAATGCGGACAACATCGCCGGTTGCATTGAGGTCTTGAAGAAGATGAAGTGGAGTGGGGTCTTGTCCATCGAGTGCGAGGCGGCTCCGGGCAAGGTCGAGCAGGGGCTCGGGTGGTTGCGGAAGCAGCTGGCCAAGTGAGCGCGGCCGGACCGCGGGGTTGGGGCCAGCCTGACGGAGCGGCGGCCGCAGTGGTGACGATCATGGCGGTTCCGGCGGTGTGCGGCGCGGAAGCGAACTCGATGGTGGAGGTGGTGTTCTGCTGGGGGCGGGCAGGCCGGGTGGCGGCGATCAGAACTGGTTCGGCTGTCTACCGCTGGCGAGGTAGGCTTGTCTTGCGTGGGCGTACTCTTCGGCGGTGAGAGGCGGGGCGGCATCGGGCGGGCTTTCCTGGCTGGCGGCCTCGAAGATCCGCTTGAGGAAGGGGATGCACCATCCGCATGCGGTGCCTGCGCCCAGGCACTCCGACATCTGGCTCGGGCGGCTGAGATGGTGTCGGCGGGCGAAATGCCACAGTTTGCGGTAAGGGACGTCGTAGCAGTAGCAGATCTTGTCGTCGGGCTTCATAGGCGTATTATAAGCCGGCTGCTCAAGCGAATCTGGGTGGCGTTCCGATAATATGGATGGCTATTGAGTGAACCCCAAACCATGCATGAACAAGGATGTTCAGGAATGAGCATCGGTCTTGACACTCCCTCTCGGTTGAAGATGTCCAGGCATCTCTCGGAGACTCAGCTGCTTGCTTTGGCAAGGACTTACGATACCGCGTCCTCTCCCATCTGGATCGAGGACATGAGCGGGGCGTGCGTTTACCAGAACGTTTGCGCGGAGACGGGCGACTGGCCATCCGAGGCTCCGTTAGCCTGCTTTGAGGTCTTCGATCACCTTGGTCGTGTGGTGGCACGTCTGGGCACGGTTCACAACTGACTCGAACACATCGTCCGGTCTTTTCAGGGAAGGCGCGTTGGGCCCCGGGTGCAGGTGCGTCCTGCGTGACGGTATCCCGTCTGGTGGTTAAGGTCTATTGTTTCGCGTGAGTGGGTGAGGGGTCGAGGCCTTAGGGAGGGGGAGGTATGACGTCCGATAACGGGAGGCCTTCATGAGCCTAGCGGGGAGCAGGTTTGCGGGCAAGGCGGGTTGGAGATCGGATGGGGCAAGTGGGTTGAGGCGAGTAGTCAGGAGTCGGCTCAAACGAGCCGATAAGCGCTGTGTGGGGTCCGGATGATCATCTCAGTAATCCGGTGTGGTCTTGGGGACGTGTGATCGTCGGCGTGCGATCGGGTCAGGTCGCGGGGCACTCGGAACGGAGAAGGCAGGTATTGCATGGATGCCCGCTACATCAACCCTTTCGTGGCCTCGGCCAAGAGCGTCTTCAAGACGATGCTGGCGACGGATCTGGTGATCGGCAAGCCGTTTGTCATTCCCTCCTCGAAGGAGCCTGACGCCGACGTATCCGCGCTGATTGGCTTGTCCGGTGATGCGGTGGGTTGTGTGGTGCTGACTTTCCCGATGGAGACGGCGGTGATGGTTGCCGGCCGGTTTGCGGGGGTCGCGCTGGATTCGATGCACCCGGATTTCTGTGATGCTCTGGGCGAATTGGCCAACATGGTGGCCGGGCACGCGAAGGCTCAGATGGTGGATCTGGATGTGAGCATCTCGTTGCCGAGTGTGGTGGTGGGCGCCCACCACATCGTGTCGCAGTCCAAGCAGAGTCCGCGTCTGGCCCTGCCGTGTTGCTCCGATCTGGGTCGATTCCACGTCGAGGTGGCGATGGAAGTGGAGAGCAAGGCTCGCTCATCGCGGTCGCCGATGGCGGCCGGTGCGGGGGCATAGTCGCCTCCCGCCGTTGCCTGCATGGGGTGGCGGGGGCGTGGCCAGGTCAATCGGTCGGCTGATGGTGGAGGGGTGGAGACACAGGAATGAGTGGTGTCGTGGTAGCACAGCCCATCCCCATTGAGGTTTCGGCGGATCGCCTGAGTGTTTCGCTGATCGTGTCGAAGACCGATCAAGGTACCTTGACGGCCGAGAATGTCTTTGCGCGGTTGTGTGAGCGGTCTGTTCCGGTGACCGATGCTGTTCGTGCCCGGGTAGCGGCACTTGTCGAAGCGGTTTCGACGGGTCAGCTGTCTCGCGAGCCGTTTGTGCTGGCGGAGGGCAAGCCTGCGGTTGCTGGGATTGGTGCCCGTGTCGAGCTTGCGCCGAGTCCGGAGGACAAGGCCGAGTCGGGGGATGGCCAAGGTCGTGCTGATTTTTACCGTTCCCGGATTGCCACCGTGGGGGAAGGTGAAGTGATCGGGACCTTTTTTCCGGAGACTCCCCCGGTCGCGGGGATAGATGTTTTCGGCAAGCCTGTGGAAGGCGAGCGGCCGATTGTCTCGGTCGCGCTGGGTGAGAATGTTGAGTTGGCCAGCGACGGCAAGACGTTGATTGCCAGCAAGGCGGGAAGGCTGAACGTCAATCGTCACTCGGTGTCGGTGGTGAGCGTGGTGGAGACGAAGTCGGACGTGGACTTCTCGACGGGCAACATTGAATCGCCGACGGATGTTCTGATTGGGGGCACGATCCGGGACACGTTCGTGGTCAAGTCGGCGCAGAGTGTGGCGGTTCGGGGGGCGATTGAGGCGGCGGTGGTCGAAGCGGGGACGGACATCCAGGTCAGCGGGGGGGGGGCTGGTCGAGGTCAAGGCAAGGTGACGGCGGGCGGGCAGATCACCAGCAAGTTCTGTGAGGAGGCCAACCTGCGTGCGGGCGGGGACATTGTGATCATCTC
>JAGNEZ010000079.1 GCA_018003015.1 Phycisphaerae bacterium
GACCATGCCCCAGCGGCTGCGATACCTCGAAGAGGCTGCGCAAATGTAGTGAAGACTTTCAGAAGGAAACGGCCTTGGCGCTATCGCCAGGACCACTGACGCTGCCAAACTCAGTAACTTGGGCTAGCCCTAAACCCTTGGTGTGAAAAGGGATGCAGATTGTGATGGTTAGCCCGCAGGCGCCGCGTACGCGGCACGGTGGCCTCTGGGGTGGGCACGAATGCACCGGGATCAGCTCTTTCGCCGATCCCGGTTCACACTGAGTAGGAGGGGAGAGAAGCCTGTTCCGATATCGTCGCCGGCCGGAGAACCCGCGGGTGCGATTCCGATTTGAGATCGCTCGCGGGCGGCCCGGATTCGGCGGAGTCGCGGGATCGCGGCGTTCGTCGTCGTGGCCGTGAGCTCTGCCCCCGGCCCGGCGCCGGTCATTCCTTTCCTCCGCAACCTCTTGTTGTACTAATTATACTTCCCATAACCGGCTCAGGCAAGGACCGGTCCGGGAATCATTGCCCTCCGGGCAGTGGAGCGGTAGGATCGGTCCGCCCCGGCAAGACGCAGGTCTTGTTGGGGCTTCTTCTTGGGGCGATGAGGTCAGCCAAGGGGTTCATCGATGGTCAAGATCCTGATGATTGCCGCGGGGGGCGGACTGGGTTCGGTGATGCGCTACCTGCTGGCCGGCTGGTGCCAGGCCTGGAGCGGCGGCACGTTCCCGATAGGGACGCTGGTCGTCAACGTGCTGGGATGCCTGGCGATCGGCGTGCTCAACACCGCACTCACCAGCCCCCTTCCCATTCGGGAAGAGTACCGCGTTGCGCTCACGGTCGGTATCCTGGGCGGCTTCACCACGTTCTCGACTTTCGGCCTGGAGACCGTCTCTCTTGTCAACGAGCGTCAGTGGCTCTGGGCCGGGGTCAATATCTTGGGTAGTCTGGTCCTGAGTCTGGCGGCGGTCTGGATCGGCATGCGGCTCTCGGAGAAGTGGCTGGGTGTATGAGGGCCGTGACGCCGGTGAAGGGGGCAGGGAGGTAACGACCATGAAGCTGGAAGGCGAAGCCAAGCTGCTGCGGATCTTCATCGGCGAAAGCGACAGGTGGCACGGCAGACCGCTCTACGAAGCGATTGTGCTCAAGGCCCGCGAGCTGCACCTGGCCGGGGCGACCGTGCTCCGTGGGCCGATGGGATTCGGGGCGAACAGCCGGCTGCACACCACGAAGGTCCTGCGGCTGTCCGAGGATCTGCCCATGCTGGTCGAGATCGTCGATACCGAGGAGAAGGTCAATGCCCTGCTGCCGCACATTGACGAGATGGTCACCGAAGGGATGGTGACGATCGAGGGTGTGCACGTCATCAAGTATCGGGCGGGGGGGGAGCTGTAGGCGAGCCCTGTGTGCCCCTCGGCGGCCGGGGTGTGTCCGGGCAATCCCGGCAACCGGCTGACCATCTTTCCGCCGCTGCTTGCTCGCTGCGATCGCTACTGCTGGGGGGGCCAGAAAACATAGTCGTCAGAGCTGTTTTCGGCACTATTGGCCCAGTTCTTGGAGTGCACGCCGCCGTCGTCGGCAGCGTTCTCCGATTTTGAATAGATGGTTGGGCCGTCCGCTCCGAGTTGGTAGCCGAAATCTGAGCCGGTGAATGGATCGGTGCGGGACTGGGTTCTGGAAGCCTCGGGCAACTCGTCCAGTGACGCCGGCCAGCGGCCGTGGCGGGCGTTGAACAGGGCGGCTTCGTAGCAGAGCTGGGTGGCTCGCCGGGAAGCTTCACTCCTGGCCTGCAGCTGGTAGGCCCGTGCCAGATTCGGAAGGAAGGTCTTGGTGACGATGTTGGTGTCGACATATTTGTCCGTGGTGGCTTCGATGTCGCCGCTTCGCACCGTGGGGTAACCAGTTCGCCATTGCTCGGTCATCTCGCGGAAGCATGCGTCGAAAGCATCGACTGCTGCTCGAGCGTCGTCGGCCGTCAGGGGAGGAATCTCCTCTGCCTGGCCGGACTTTCCCGCCAGGTCCAGGAGTTTGTCGGCCCGCTCGATATTCAGTTGCGGCTGGCCGTCTGCATCGCCAGGCGAGAATGTGTATTGGATCGCATCCATGGCGCCCGCGTGTTCCAGGCGAAGCGTGTGCGACATATCGACCGTGGCGGCGTCCTTCGCCTGGAGCAGCCGCAGCGCCGCCTCGATCTGGTCGGGCGAGCTGAAGACGCCCTGCCTCAGCGCCCACCGAGCTTCGCTCTCGGCCAAATTCCGCTCTGCGACGCTGACCAGCCCCTCGATCAGGGTCGGCCCGGTCTGAAGATGGTTGGCGTTGCCCAGAACCGTTTCCCACGATTCCCGAACCTTGTCCGGTGATACCTGGCCGTTCTCCGTGCGCCAGCCCTGGGCCAGGGCTGCCTTGGACAGCGCGCGGCAACTGACCAGCGAGGGTAAAGTGAAGTTGAACAGGAGTCGCTTGTCAGCATCCCACGAGTTTGGATCAAACGTGGCCGACGAGAACTGCACCCTGGGGTCGAGCGTGGCCACTCGGAACTGGGCGAGGAGATTCTGGGAGACCTGGTAAGATTGCTCCCAGTCGGGATGGTCGACTGGGTTCCACGGCGTGGGTGGTCCGGTACTACTACCGTCGTTAAGCCGGTCCTTGAACTGCCATTCGGGGCCTGATCGATCGGTGTCCGTGAATGAGACGTATGATTCGTAGGCGTTGCTTCCAGGCGGGGGGGAGACGTTGTCAAGCCACCACTGGCAGTAGTCGAACCCGTTTCGGAAATCGGGCTTTGGGGCAAACGACTCATCGGGGCTCAGGGCGTCGGCACCACCGGACTGTGCTTGTGCCGGATCTCCCAGTTCGCTGGCCGGGTCGGCTGGCGTGAACGGATCCCACGCGGGCTCCTGGCCCGCGCCGTCAACGACGGTGCCGTCGGCTGGAGAGGATGCTGCGGTCTCCAACTCGCCGGGCTTGTCGCTCGGTTGTTCGCCGGTCGTGCCTTGGGTCCCCTGGCCGGACGGCCCGCCCGGACCACCGGCGGCGAGACCGCTGGCGCTGCCCGGAGCCGCGGCCAGTGCGGGTTCACCGGAGTCCATCGGTCCCCTGCCCGGTAGGGCGGAATAGATCATCATGAACTTGCCGCTCTTCAGTTGGACAACCGCTGGATCCACCGCGTATCTGAGGCACACCCCTGGTTCGGCCCGCCAGTGCAGCCCGTCGGTGGAGGTCAGAACACGGAGATCCTCGCCCGAAGAGATATACCACCCGTACTTGCCGCCGCGAAGGGTGACCATGTTGCCGGCCAGGCCGTGCTCGCGCATGCGCTCGGGTTGCCTGAACCGCCGGCCGTCAGTAGACGTGTAGCGCAGCACGGCCGGGGATGCCTTCGCCGATCGGATGCCGTCTTCCTCGCGGTTTTGCACGTGGAGCAGGATCTGAGCTCCCACGCGAATGGCGGCAGGGTGGGCATCGACCCCTGGCTCGCAGCCGACCTTCATACGACGGTCAAGAGCGTATTCCTGGCCGTTGCGGGTCACGGCGCTCCCGATGAAGTTGACCTTGCCGGGCAAGCCGTCCTTCGTGTTCGGCTCGGTGACATGGAAGTACAGTCTTACCAAGCCATTAGGCAGCAAGACGAAGTCGCCGTGGCTGATCCTGAGTTTCTTGATTTCCTGAGCTCGGACGATCGCCGGGCGCGGGGCTGACCAGGTCTGGCCGTCGTCGGTCGATCGTGACACGACCAGGATCGGCTCACCGGGTTTGGATGGTCGGCTGAGGTCGTCGAAGACCGCCAGCAGATCGCCGTTCGGGCTCCTGACGAGGTCGGGGGCGGCCGCGTTCCGGGCAAATACCTTGCGGTTGTGGGAGAAATGCAGTCCGTCGTCGGAGACGGCGGTTCGAAGGACTCCCCAGATCTCAGCCGGCTGGGTCTCGGGCACCGTCTGCGAGGCTTGCCCGCGAAGGGAGGCAGTTGAGGCGGACACGAGGATGATGCCGATGAGGCAGCCGAGCCAAGCCATGGTGTACCTCCCACACGATATTGAAGGCCAAACATGCAATCATACAGACGGTCCGGCAGTCTGGATGTGAGGGTGCGGAATTCCGCGGTCAGTGCGGCAGGTCGACGGGATTGATCGGGCCCAGATCGGATGCGACGCAGTTCTCGCGGACCTGCGCGGGTGTCTTGCCGCCGGGAATGACCGTGTGGCAGACCGGATGCGTCAGGCAGAATCGCAGGCTCACCTGGGCCATGGTCTGGCCAGGGAAGCGGTCGAACAGCGGACGAACGCCGTCCAGCCGGGCGAGGTAGTCGTCGAGTTTCTGCGGCGAGAGGTTGAAGCGGCGGTGATCGTCGGCACCGAAGACCGACTGCCGGGTGAACTTCCCGCTGAGCAGGCCGAACAGGATGGGGATGCGAACGATGATGCCGGTGCCGTACTCGGCCGCCTTGGGAAACAGCACCTTCTCGGCCTCGCGCTCGAGCAGGTTGTATCGCACCTGGAGCACGTCCAGCAGATCGTGATGATGGTCCAGGAAACGAGCCTGCAGGATTTCCTGAAAGGACTGCACACTCCATCCTGCCCAACGGATCTTGCCCTGTCGTTTGAGCGTCTCGAGGGCGTCCCAGGGATCGTCGCGTTCGAGATGTGCGGTGTCGGGGCTGTGGAGTTGCAGGATGTCGAGTGTCTCCACGCGCAGCCGCTTCAGGCTCTTTTCCGCCGCCTCGATGAGATACTGGCGATCGTAAACCTGGCGAAGCGGTCCGTAGCCCTTGTCGTCCGCAGGAGTGGCGTGATAGAAGTCGTTACCCGCTTTGGTGGCGATGATCACATCGCTCTTGCCGCGCTCGCGGAACACTCCGCCGATCAACTCCTCGGAGTGGCCGTGCCCGTAAACATCGGCCGTATCCAGCAGCGTCACTCCGCGATCAAGGGCTTCGTGGATGGCGCGGCGCGAGACCTCGTCGTCGGTCTTGCCCCAGTCTCGCCCGCCGATTGCCCAGGTGCCGAATCCGACGGTTGAGACCATCGGGCCGCGCTTTCCGAGTGGCCGATACTGCATGATTCGCATCTCCTGTCCGAAGATATGCCGCCTCGTGGCAGACATGCATGGGGGCCCGCCGCGGCTGCATCTTCGCGGATATGCGACCATAAGACGTGCTCCCCGTCAACGCTGGCGGCCGGGCCTATGGGCCGATAGAGTGGACGCCTGTGAGCAAGGCAGGTCATCCAGGGGGTTCCCCGGACGGCCAGGGCTGGTTGTTCGACCCGTCCGAGCCGCCGGTGCCATCCCGGCGGTCTGCGGCGAACGGGCTGGCCATACGCGAGGTCCGGTGCCGCAGCCTGCTCAACACCTGTGATATCGGTGACTACTCCTTCAACTGCTACGTCGGCTGCAGTCACAGTTGCGGTTACTGCTATGCCCGCTTCATGCAGCGTTTCCATCCCCACGAGGAGCCTTGGGGCACGTTCGTGGACGTCAAGGTCAACGCCGTGCAGGCCCTGAGCCGCCAGTTGCGGCGGCTCGCACCCGGCTCGGTCTTCACCTGCAGTGCGTGTGACGGGTGGCAGCCGCTCGAACGCGAGTATCGACTGACCCGGGAGTGCTGCCGGCTCCTGCTCGACGCCGGCTTTCAACTCACGGTCCTAACCAAGAGCAACCTGGTGCTCCGTGATCTGGATGTGTTCAAGGGACGCAAAGTCTGTGTCGGCGTGACGATTACCACGTCGGACGAGTCATGGGCCCGGATCTGGGAGCCCGGCGCGTCCACGGTGGCCGCCAGATGTGAAGTACTCAAGCAGGCTCGAGCCGCGGGGCTGGAGACATCGGTCATGTTCGGGCCGCTGCTTCCGGGAATCAGCGACACGGACGAGGCCCTGGCTCGGCTGTTCCGTCTGGCCCGCGAAGCCCGAGTCGGGCGCATCTGGACGGACGGGCTCAACCTGCGTTCGGGAGTGTGGCCTTCCGTACAGCAGGTGCTCAGGCAGCACCGCCCGGAGCTGCTGGAGCAGTACCGGCAGATTCTCTTTGAACCCACCTTCCGTCGCGAGTATCGCCGTCACCTGAAGCAACGGATCGCCAAGGCGCGACGAAACATGTGGCGGTGATGCGGCTCGATGGTCGTCGTGGCTCGCAAGGGCGCCCCTCGAACGATGGCCTGAAGTCCATACTCCCGGACGGCGGAATGGTCTCGGCCCAAGACTCGCGGGCGAAGGGAGTGTCCTGAAATGTGCCACCGCGGACGGTTCGTTCGGACGCGAGTCGCCCGCTATGCATCGCTTCTCTTGATCAGTACCGCGGTCAGATCGTCGGCCTGGGGCGTACCTTGGGAGAAGCGGCGCACGTCGTCGTGAATCGCCTGGATGATCGACTGACACGATTCGTGGTGGTGCTCGGCCAGCAGTTGGTTGAGCCGGGCGGGTCCGTAGAGCTCGCCGTCCGGCCTGGCCCACTCGACGAACCCGTCGGTCAGCAGGCAGAAGATGTCGCCGGGCTGGAACTCGATGGGTGGGCCTTGCCGATAGTCGCTGTCCTGCAGAATGGCCATGGGCAAGCCGGTGGCCCCAAACGACTCGACCTCGCTGGTCGCGGCGTGGTAGAGGAGCAGCGGACCGTGTCCGGCGCTGATGTAGTTCACCCGGCGCAGCTCGGGGTCCAGGATCCCAAAACAGGCGGTGACGAACCGGCCGGCGGGCAGGTCCTCATAGAGCAGGCTGTTCAGCCGGGCGGCGATGGCGGCAGGATCCTCTGCTCGATCGGCCAAGGCCCGGATCATGGCCCGGCATTGGGTCACAACCAGGGCCGGCCCGATCCCGTGGCCGGACGCATCCGCAATCAGAAACAGCAGTCGGCCACCGTCCAGGGGCAGAAAACCGTAACAGTCGCCGCCAGTCTGGTCGGCCGGGCGGTTCCAGCCGGCCACGTCAAAACCTCTGACCACCGGCTTGTGCTTGGGCAGCATTTCCATCTGGATCTGGCGGGCAATGCTCAGGTCGTGATCAAGGCGTTCCTTCTCCGCGGCCATATCCAGGAGAATCTGACGCTTGACGGCGATCCCGATGAGCGAACCGAGCCCGGCGGCCAGGTTCTCGTCCCGGTCGTCGAACTGCGCCTGTACCTTATTGAGCAACTGCAGGGCGCCGATGACCTCACCTTCCGGGCCGACCAGCGGCAGGGTGAGCATGTTCCGGGTGCGAAAACCGGTCTTGCGGTCGATCTCCGGATTGAACCGCGGATCGGCATAAGCGTCGTGGACCACGACCACGGACTTCGTGCGGACCACCTCGCCCGCGATACCAAGCCTGGCGGGGAAGCGAATTTCGTCGGTACCGGTGGCCACCTTGCTGTGCAGCTCGTCGGTCTGCGGGTCGTAGAGGAAGATGGTCGCCCGCTCGCATCCCAGCGCGGACCGCCCCGCCTGCTCCGCCGCTTTCAGCAACGGAACCAGCTCGAAGGTCTCGCTCATCTGGCGAACGACCTCGATCAGTACCGACAAGTGGCGGTCTGTGTTACGACGGTCGGGCATCGCTACCCAAACTAGCGGATTGCCGGACAAACGCAAGGGGGACCAGGGGTCCAGCGGTCGCGTTGACAGGATGGGCGGGCATGACGGCGTGGACTCAAGGTGTGGTCGCTGTCGGCGTCCCGGCGGGCGAATGAGCAGGCACCCAAGTCGTTATTCCCTCTCGCGGCCTTGTCTGGTCCCATCGTTGCTGCTTGTGGTTTGGCTGGCTTGCTGGAACCACGGACGACACAGGAATCACGGATCCGCCCACCACCGACTGCAAATTCATGAGTTGGAGGGCGCATGAGCCGACCAACGACGCGTCTCTAGCGAGACGACAATCTCCAAGCTCGAAGCCGTCCTCCGTCAATCCTTCCTGCTTGCCATCCGCTTCAGCGTTCTCACAAACGCAGGATTGCCTCTGGCGGCGGTCCGGAACTCAGCCGTGAGGGTGTCAAGCTGCTTGTACAGTCGTCGTGGCTTGCGTGGCTTGTTGCGGACCAGCACGTATTGAGCCAGCAAAGGAAGGGTGAGCGACGCACAGGAGTAGACCACCACGTTATTGATGGTCGCATCCTTGACCTTGCCCCAGCTCCGGGCCTCGGAGGGCGTCGCCCCGCTGAGCCCGCCCCATTGCGGCGAGTCCACGCCGAGCTGGATGAAGTAGTCGTGCCCGCCGTGCTTGTCGTCCATGAAGATCTGGTGGATCGTCGGCTGGGTCTGCAGGTAGAAGTTCTTCGGCGAGCCGCCGCCGACGATGACCACGCCGTTCTTCTTGGCTGCCCGAACGATGGCCGCGGTTTCGATCACGTCCTTCAGTGGATCGAGCGGCACCGGGTCGTTGAACATATGGGGCACGGCCAGGTTCATCGCGATCGACGAATCGCCCGGCGACGAGGTGTACACCGGTAGCTCGTACCGGCTGGCCGTGGCCAGCAGCGACCAGTCGGGTTGATCCGCTACCCGGGCCACCTGCCGGCCGAGCAGATAGTGCAACTCGGCGGTGGACATCGGCCGGTGGTGGTCGATATGTCGCAGGGCGTCGAGGACGATCCGGTCGGTGGCCATGAGGGTCTCGTCTTCCTCGATGAAAACGTCGTAGATGCGGGCGATGCCCTTGTCGGCCAGCTCGTTGTCGTCGACCATGAAGTGGCCCTGCATCATCGGCCGCGAGAACGGGCGGTGCAGGTCGTGGTACAGGTTCGCTCCGGTCGCGATGATGCAGTCGACGAATCCCGCCCGGATCAGGGCGTTGAGTACGCCACTCATGCCGATCGGGGTCATGGCTCCGGCCAGGGTCAGGGCGATGGTCGCACCCTCGTCGATCATCTTGCTGTAAAGCTGGGCGGCCTCGGCCAGCCGCCGGGCGTTGTAGCCTGACCGGGCGTAGACGTTGTCGATGAGATCGGCCACCTGCTCGGCCCCGTCGAGACAGAGCGGATCGATCATGGCCAGCTCGCCGCACTTCGCACGGCCGGGACAGGGGGCCATCTTCTTGCCCTTGGCATGAGCCTTCTTCATCTCGTTCAGCTCCTCGCGTCCATTGGCGATGCGGGGGCCAAGTCCCGTCCAGGAGACCTCCGCCCCTGCTCGCGTCGCCGCACAGGATACGGCCTCAAGACCGCTTGGCAAGTCTCGGATCGTAATGGCCGGAGCATCGCCTGCGTGACGGGGGCTCCAGTTCTTGATGAACAGATCGGTCGCCGGCGGCGATGGACATGCGGTGAGCCGATGCCTGGGGAAAGAGAGGATGCAACAGCGAAGGCACCTGGGCTGAACCGAGGGGTATTCGGGGCCACGGCCTGCAGGTTGTGCAAATCCCGGTGGCCGGTAGAATCTCGGAGATCCGGTCAGGGCAATCGTTGGGCGGCCTCCGTAAAGCGGCCCACTTCAGAGCGAGGAACCAGTTATGGAAACTCCTGTCGTGGCGAGCCACAGGGCCTTTCTGCTGTGGGCTGTCCTGGCGCTGCCTTCCGCAGCGGGGTCGACCGCAGCCGAGCAGACTCACTGGACGGAGCCGTATGATGTCGTTTGGACGAGTCCCAGCCAGGATGCGGCCGGCTCGATGCCCCTCGGCAACGGCGAGGTCGGCGTCAATCTGTGGGTTGAGCAGAAAGGTGACGTCCTGTTCTACGTCTCTCGAGGCGATTCGCTGAGCGAGATATCCCGTCTGCTGAAGGTGGGGCGGGTGCGGGTCTCGCTGTCCCCGAACCCGCTCGCGACCGGGGCAGGGTTCAGGCAGGAGCTTCGGTTGTGCGATGGCCGGTGTGAGATCACGGTGGGGGAGGGCGACGCGAAGGTCAGACTGCGCGTGTTCGTGGATGCCGATCATCCCGTGGTGCATGTGGTGGGGGAGTCAGCCGCCCCACTGACCGTGACCGCCACGGTCGAATCCTGGCGCACGCAACAGAGAGTGATCCCTCGTGGAGAAGAGCAAGGCTCAGCCTGGACGTTACAGGCCGCTCCCTTTGACCTGGTCGAGTCGGCCGACGTATTTCCCGATGGTCTGGCCGATGCCGTGGCTTGGTACCACCGCAACGAGGAGTCTCCCGCCTTCAGCTCCACCCTCAAAGTCCAATCGCTGGAATCCGCAGCGGACCAAGCGCGCGATCCGCTGCTGCATCGCACCTTCGGCGGGTACGTGATCGGTTCGGGCTTCGAGGCGGCGAACAGGTACGCCATCCGGAGTCCTGCGCCGGTGAAGTCCTTTGCCTTGCGCGTCGCTTCGCCCTGTACGCAGAGCGCGACGGCCGCCGCCTGGCTCGACCTGGCCAGGAAGGCCGCCGCTGACACGGCCGACCTCCAGGCTGCATTGGCTCGCACGACCGCCTGGTGGCGGGCCTACTGGGATCGGTCGTGGGTGATCACCGATGCGCGTCGCGGCTTGACCATTCCCGCCAACGTCCATCCGCTGAGGATCGGGTACGACTCCAACGGGCAGAACAAGTTCCCCGGGCAGATTGGCCGGATCGGTGTCTACGACCGGACACTGACCGAGGAGGAGATCACACGGCTGGCTTCGGCCGACGACAAGGGATCGGTGCCCGTGAAGGGCGGCTTGATCCTCTCCGGCGACGGGACACCCCGGGAGATTCCAAGCGACCGGCTGGTCTTCCAGAGCGGGCTGACGCTCGAAGCCTGGATCCGACCCGAGCTCGAGGCCCCCGGACGCCTCTTCGACAAACTGTCCGCGGGTGGGGCGGACGGCTTTCTTTTCGATACTCACCCGGGCAATACGCTGAGAGTCATCCTCGGCCATACCGTGCTGACCGCGGCATCCGGCCTCATCCGACCTGGTCAGTGGCATCATGCCGCCGCGGCGGTCGATACCACCACCGGTACCATCCGCGTGCATCTCGACGGCAAAGTTGTCGCTGAACGAGCCGGGGAGACCGCTTCACCGATCGCGCGCGGCTACACCCTCCAGCGGTATGTACAGGCCTGCGGCGGCCGCGGAATCTACCCGATCAAGTTCAATGGCGGCATCTTCACCGTAGAGCCCAAGGCGATGGGCAAGCCCTACAACGCCGACTGGCGCGCCTGGGGCGACTGCCATTGGTTTCAGAACGTCCGCCATATCTACCACCCCATGCTGGCCAGTGGCGATTTCGAGATGATGCGGCCGCTGTTCGACATGTACGAGGCGGTTCGACCGCTGGCCGAGGCCAGGGCCAGGCTCTATCACGACGTCGAGGGCTGCTACTTTGCCGAGACGATGACCGTCTGGGGAACCTACGCCAACCGCGACTATGGATGGGATCGTACCGGCCTCCAACCGAAGGAGGTCCAGTGTCCCTATTGGCAGTATGCCTGGAACCAGGGGCCGGAACTCGTCGCCCTGATGCTGGATCGCTGGGATTACACGGAAGACAAGGCCTTCCTGAAGACCCGTGTGCTGCCCATGGCGGAATCGGTGCTGAAGTACTTCGACACGCGATTCAAGAAGGACGCGGAGGGCAGGACGATCCTTTCCCCGACGCAGTCCGCGGAGACCTACTGGCACGAGGTCACCAACGACATGCCCTGTGCGGCGGGACTGACCGACATCACCGCCCGCCTCTGTGCCCTGCCTGCAGCGTCGA
Organism: Phycisphaerae bacterium; assembly: GCA_018003015.1. Lineage (NCBI taxonomy): Bacteria > Pseudomonadati > Planctomycetota > Phycisphaerae > Phycisphaerae bacterium. The sequence continues at coordinate 11,562 of JAGNEZ010000079.1, forward strand.
CCACCGAGCCGCAGCGAGCATTTTTCGCCAGCATGAAGGCGGCGTGCCCGGCCATACCGATGGAGAGTGTCTCCTCCGACGGCAAGACCGCGCGCAAGCTTGCCCCCGCCCAGAAGTACGCGCCCAGACGATCGAACTGCGAGAACCCCGAACTCTATGCGATTTGGCCGTTCCGCCTGTTCGGACTCGGCAAGCCGGGTCTGGCTGAAGCCCGGCTGGCCTATGAGCGTCGGGGCGACCGTCTGGACTGCGGCTGGGGCTACGACGGTAACTGCGCCGCCTTGCTGGGTCTGACCGACGAAGCGGCGAGAATCCTCGAAGTCAAGTGCGCCAACTCACACCCGAACTACCGCTGGCCGGCAACCTGGGGACCCAACTTCGATTGGTTGCCAGACCAGAATCACGGTGGCAACCTGCTGGAGACCACCCAGCTCATGCTGCTCCAGTGCGACGGCGATCGGATTCGTCTGTTGCCGGCCTGGCCAAGGAGCTGGGACGTGGCCTTCCGACTGCACGCACCCCACAAGACCATCGTCGAGTGCCACTACCGACGCGGCCAGATCGAGAAACTGGTCGTGACACCGGAGTCGCGGCGCCAGGACGTGGTCCCGTTTGAAGGCCCGGCCCCGCTTCCGTAGCGCGGCCGGCGGACGGCGTGCGTGGCCTGCAAGCTCGACGCGTCGACGGGTGTCGGCACAGCGGGAACACGCAGAGGAACTTCCCGCCCGGTCAGGATCGAGCAAGCGGGGCCGATGATCGGCGCCGCCGCCGCAGGACCAGCCCCACCAGCGGCAGGCTGAGCAGAGCCGCGGTCGCCGGCTCCGGAACCGTGGGATACTGGTGGATGCCAAACAGGTCGTAGGAACCCACCTCCGAGGAGATTACCAGATCAAACGAGAGACTGAAGATGCTTCCTGCGGGCACGCTGCCCAGGAGGGTCAGATGATTCGGGCCCGGCAGAATGCTGGTCCATTCTCCGGTCGGGTTGGTGACATTGAGAAACGCCACATTCAGGACTGGATTCGCATCGATCGGCTCGAACAGGAAGTGGAAATCCGTCCAATCGACGCCGGTATTGTTCCCCACCCGTTCGTCGATGTGCAGAACATCTACCCCGGCCGATGGCGTGCTGTGGATGATGATCGGGATGTCGCCCAGAGAAGTGAACGTCTTCTCGACCGTGGCCGTCCCGGCCTGTTGCCCGGCAAGGACTCCCGTCCCGCCGGTGCTTGGGAAACCGAAATACGGGTTGGCTCCGACGTATTCCACCGAAGCCGCAGCCAGGGCGGAGGATGCCGACAAGCCGAACAGGCAAAGCACGACCATGGAAACACTGTGCAGTTTCCTCATCTCAAATCTCTCCCTCTTCTGTAAGCCAACGATTCGTCATGTGAACAACGGGAAGGGGCGGTCATGTGGCTGTTGGCCGACCGGCCGGCCCGGACGCGCTCATGCCGCCTTCTCTTCCGAGGCGATGGTAGGATGCGTGGATCGGGAAGACCAGTGTTCGGCGGTATTCCCTTACCATCTTAATCCATATTCTGGAGGTCAAAAGGGGGTAACGGGTATAGCCCGTCCCGCTCGGCAGGCGCGAATGGACTGCGGCCGGGGCAGGGCACGGTGACGACGCGTCTCATGGTCGAGGCGCAGTTCCCCTGCAGACCTCTGTGTTCGGCGCAAATCTGGGACATGACCGCGGAGGGTCGCAACGGGCACGGCCATCCTGAGCCCGAGTGGTTTCCGGCCGCAAGCCGGATCAGTCCGCGCAGGTCGGATCGGCGATCTGGATGCTGCCCGAGAAGCACCGCTGAAAGACGCCGAAATCGTCCTGATCGATGTCCTTGTCGGTGTCGAAATCCGCGGGCAGGATGCCGTCGACGGGAACGAGGCCGCTGCACGCGCCGGGCAGGACCTGCGGGTCATAGGGTATCGCGGGGCCGGTCGCGATCAGGACCAGGCATTGGAGGTCCAGGCCATCGACATGGCAGTCCCGGTTGAAGTCGGCCGGCGCAAAACTCAGGCAGGGAGAGGATAAGGGTGTCCAGAAGCCTCCGGTCAGCATGTAGTTGCCGCCGGTCATGGCCGACGCCGCGGAAGCGTCCGGTTGGGCAATCGTGCCGCTGAGCGCGTGGCCGCCGCCAGTGCTGGACATCGTTCCCCCTCCGTCGATCGTGGACCATTTCACGGCGTATTGGCCCACGGCCTGAGATGTCAGGACCAGGGACACCCAGATCCACAGGCTCGGTCCCGTGGGTTGATGTCGACATCGTGATGTACTCACAGCGATCACTCCAGTCAGCCTCCACAAACTCCGTGTGCTACCCGATGAATCAGGCTCGTCGCGTGATGGCCTCTCGGGTGCGATCCCTCGGCGGATCAGGCGAGTGCTTCTCCTGGACTGCACAAAGGGCCGCTTGACGACTCATGGCTATGCTCAAATCACCTCATCTCCATATGGCGTCTGCGCCAACTGCGGACGGTCTGGCCTTCAGCACGACCGGTTTGGCGATGACATAGGGGCTGCCGCCGACACCGGTAACGTTGTAGGTCGCGCCGCTGATGATGACGTCCACCATGGGCGACGCCCGGTCGATGCCGCTGATCAAGCCGCTGTCCGAAATGTATGGAAACCCCAAGGTGCCGTACTGAGGGTCCGCACTCGGGTAGTATTCACGGACATAAAGCGGCTGCGGTGAGTGTGTCGGAGCCGCCAGCGTGTGATCCTGGTCCACACAGTTGGTGGCGACGAGGTTGAAGCCCAGGCCGACGGCGGTGGTCCAATACTCGTCGTTCATGTGGATGCACGCGTCCAGGGCGCAGTTCCCCGGCCAGGCTCGGTAAAGCCAGCGGTCGTTCACCTGCTGCGGCCCCTGCTCGATCGGGTACGTGTCGCAGCCGGCATTCAGGCTCACCAGCACCGTGTTCGCCGGAAGCCCGGTGGGGGGCGGATCGCTTGTGGTCACGCCGAAGAAGAAGCTGTCGTCAAACGGCCCGCCGAGGTCTCCCGCGAGATCGTCCAGAATGAACATGAGGTGCTTGCCGCGCCTCACCAACTCCTGCCACGACGGCCAGCGACTTTGATCCACGGATACGAAGTCACCGGCCGTATAGACCCGTCCAACATCTCCCGCGCCGGCGATCGTATCGTAGATGCACTGGCGATACACGGGCCGGCTGGGCCAATTCTCCTGGCATGGGCACCATCCGCCTGGCACTTTCATCTCCAAGTAGACCACGGTGAATCGCTGGCTGCCGGTAACGGCCCCGAAGATGTTTGACAGTTCAGCGGAGAACGAGTGAGTGTTGTCGGTGCAGCAGTGCCTGACGGTATTGCAGCCGCCGTTGTTCCACCAGATGTCCAGCTCGACCTGCCATACGTTGTAGTTGTCGATCTGGTCGTTGAGTGATTCCGACTGGGCATAGGAGTTGTGGCTGGCCTTGTAGATGAACCGATTGAACCGCTGCTCGCCTGGGCGGGGTTCTTGCTCGGCGACGTGCTGGGCAGGAACCGAGGCGGCCATCCCTGTCAGTAGGGGCACGGTCAAGCCTGCCCGCAGACTGTTCCGGATGCATCGTCGCGCGTTCTCGAACAGCATGGTCACACCAAGCCTTGATCGTGAAACTCCCTGCGGCAGCCTCGCCAACACCGTGGGCGGCGCCGCGAACACTTCTGCTCACGGCGCCCCAATCCGAACCATGCCTCCGTTGGACAGCAGCTGCAGCCTCCTGGAAAACACGAGCGTTTCGGGATAAGAGCCCGCCACGATCTTGATGCGGGCACCGTCCCAGGCCGCGTCGTTGGCTTCGCCCACGGTCTTGAATGGGGCATGCGGCTTGCCCCAGTCCGACTGACCCGTGAACGTGCGGTCCACACACAGCGAGTCCGCGTAATGAAGAAGGCGGACCGTGTCCGGGACGCCGTTGTTCAGAACCAAGGCATGGAGTTCGCCACCCACACCTGGCGCCTGGCAGTCGGTCAGATCCCAGACAGTAAGACCTTCCGGCTCCTCGAACGAGACGCCGCCGGCATCGAAGTGATACAGGAAGGGCATGACTTCCTGCGCCGCCCTTCTGATTCTCCTCCAGGTGGTCGTGTCGAACACGTTGATCCCGTCGTTCTGGTAATGCCCGTCATAGAAGCCGGTCGCGAAATAGAACAAATCGCCCGCAGGGGCGAACTCGCCGCCCTGCGTCTGTTCAAGCGGCAGCGGCTGGCCGTTCTCGTCCAGAAGCGTGACCGTCTGAACGTAGGTCAGGCTTGGCGGCTTCCCTGAGGCCAGCTCGCCCCAGTTGACCGTGTACACGAACAACTGGTTGGCGGCGGAGCCATCCGGCGAGGAGTAGAGCAGTCCCTGAGGATCGACAGCCGCCCAGGCCGCATTCCGGCCTTGGCCAACGGCCAGATCCGCCTTGCCGTAACACGCCAGGGCGTCGTCGGCGTGGAAGAACGCGATCAGGGGCTGCGGCGCGCTACCCTCCACGGGCACGACGAGGACGTGTGGCCCTCCGCCGGGCAGCCTGTAGCAGTCGGCGTCGCCAAAATGGTTATACCCTGCCAACTGGGTATAGGTGGAGATATGCCGGCGGGGGAAAGCACCGGCATCCTGGCTCAGGTCGTGCTGAACCGGGATCCGCCAGATCGTGTCTGTCTGGATGATGTACCAATGATCGCTATCGTGAGCAAGCCCCTGGGCTTCGGAGTGCCAGCCGGGGCTGTCGTTGTCCGGCCAGGTTGCCAGGTAAAGGAAGGAGGAGTAGGTGGGTTCGGTGGTCCGGCACTGGCCGTGGGCGGGAACCGCACCCGCCACAGCCCAGACCAGGACCACCCCACAGGCCAGCCGTCGGTGTCTATCTGTCCGTCTCACGGTATCGCCTTCCTGTGACTACTGCAGCGTGACCAGCACGAGGACCAGCCCCGTCCCATTCTCCAGTGAGGTCATAGCCTTGCCGAGCACCGCCCCGTCGGCCCGCTCGCGATCGGTCACCCTCATGGCGTGGCCGGGGGACGCCGACGTGGTCAGGCGATCGCCGGGCACAATCGGCCCGTACTTGGCGTCACACCAGCACCAGACCCGTCCGGAAAGCGCCACCGGATGATCCCCGTCGCCCTGTTCCGTGCCTGCGGCTCTCATGATCATCCCGGGGTTGAGCCCCTTGGCTCCACTGATGACGCCGGCCACCTTGCGGTCGTACGCCTCTGCCGCGAGCGTGAGCTGGCCGGGTTTCTCCGGGTCAATGACGACGACCATGCCCGGCTCGACGGCGGCGGAGCGGGGGGTGATGAGTGATGAGCGATGGGTCGAGCCGTCACCTGCGCCAGTTGCCTCGTCCGCAACTGATCGCTGATCGCTGATTGCTGACGGCTCATTCACCACGAACGGCTCGGCCAGGTCGGAACCGCCGACAATCTCGAGCACGTTGGTTCGCGTCCGGCCGTCGACATGCAGATCGGCCTGGGGCTGGTCGGTGCCGATGCCGATCCAGCCGTAGGGCTCTGTGACATACATGGCGTCTCCCACCCACCATGTGCCGATCGCTACCCCTTTTCCGTATATGCCCTTGATGTAGTGATTGGCATCCCCCAGCCAAAGCGTTGCCTCTTCTCCCGTGGCATCGAAACTCCCAGGGCCTCTCACCTGGATGTCGCCACCGTCCACGTCCAGCCTCCTCTGTGGAAGAGTCGTGCCGATGCCTACGTTGCCGCCGGACTTGAGGGTGACACGCGTCTCCCCCGAAGCTCCGCCCGGCCGTTCCTGGAGCAACAGCGTCTGGCCGCCGTCACCTGTCGTGTAACGCCATCCGTCGCCGGTTCCTCCGTACCCGATGCACAGGCCGCCGCTTGACGAATCCACGATCAGATCGCCGCCGCGCACATCCAGGCGACCTGCGGGCGCGCTCGTGCCGATGCCGACATTGCCCGAGAAGTAGCCCCGGCCCTGAAAGTAGCCGGCAAAGCCGTTGGACGAGGCCGCCGATCCGGCCACGGCGCGTCCCTGGCTTCCGTAGGCTTCGAAATACCCGCCATAGTTGATGGCGCCGCCGGTGTTGGTGGCCAAGCCGCGAATGGCCATCGTGCCACTGGTGTTGGTGACGGAGAAGGCGGGGGTGCTGCTGGCAACCTCCCCCGCGTACGGCAGCGAAAAGCCTCCGCCACCGCTACTGGCCGTTGTCTGGACGGTGCCGTCGGGGAACTTGAATCCGCCGGAGATCGACTGAATCAGGCCCGCTACGCTCAGCTTGGACGCCGGCGACGCAGTGCCGATTCCGACGTTTCCGCCCACGTAAGCGATGTTGCCGGCAGAACTTGACCACGGCGCGGCAGCGAACAGGGCGTAGGGCGTAGCCGTCACCTTCTGTCGCGGCGTCAACATGGTGAAGCCGATGGATCCCGGCGGGATCAGGCCGATCTGCAGCCACCGCTCTTGGCCGTTGAAGGCGCTCGCTCCAAACTCGCCGGCCGCGTTGAGTGTGACGGTGAAGAGCCCGTTGCTGATCGGCACGCCTGGGGCAATCTGGACGGCGCCGATCGACGTTCCACCTGTGGCCGAGTCCCAGAGCCCGAAGCACAGCTCGTACGAGCCGTTGGCGGGTTGGCCGGACACGCTAAGCTGGCCTTGGTAGGTGAATTCACCGCTCAACGGACTACTCTGTCCGAAGGACGGTGCGTACAGCAGGCTTAACGTCACCAGCGCGATCGTTCGGGTTCTTGCCATTGTCGCCACTCCTTTCCTCGTTCCGCGGGAGAATCCCGCGTGTGAGTGCCCCAAGCAGCATCAGCCGGCCGGCTCTTGACACTTCTGCAGCGTCGGAACAAGGCGTCCTTCCGGAAGGCTATCTACCTCAGATACGCAGTTTCACCCGGCGTGATGCGCAGCGATCTGACCATATTGCCAACCGTCGGCTTCCAGCCACCCGAGCGCGAACCGAGGCAACTCATCCGATAGGCATGACTTACGGTTTCCTGGGCCTCAAGCAGGCGCATCGCCCTGGCTCCGAGCCCCAGAAAAAGGTGGAAATGTGTTTGCATCAGTCTGCCATAGGGGTAATATGATGCATAGAGTCACTTTCCCGATGGGCACATCCATGGGCGGACATGCGTCTTCAACTCGAGCCTTCCCCACGACGCGCTGGTCCTGGATTCAGGAGGCCCGCCAGGAGGATGCTGCCGGCGATCGACGATTGCTCGACAGGCTTCTGCGGCGGTATCTGCCGGCCCTCCGATCCCACCTGTTCAGCCGGTGGTCGCTTCCGCCGGAGCAGGTCGACGATCTGCTCCAGGATTTCATCACCCATCGCGTGCTCGAGCACGACCTGCTCGCCGTCGCCGACGAGCGCAAGGGGAAGTTTCGCACCTTGCTGCTCACCTCGTTGGACCATTACGCGATCAGCCGGCGGAGGCACGATGAAGCTCGCAAGCGGGGGGGCGGGCGGACCATTCCGCTGGAGGACGCCGTCTCCGCCACCGGCCCTCATCGGCATACCCCAACCGACTCATCCTCGTTTAACGTCGTCTGGGTCCAGCAGGTGCTCAAGGAAACCCTGGTCCGAATGCAGCGGCAGTGCCGTATGGGACGGCAGGCGGAGCTTTGGACGATCTTCGAGCAGCGCATTCTGCAGCCGATGCTTGAGGATGCGGAGCCAACCGATTACGAGACACTCGCCCGTACCCTGGGGTTCCACTCGGCCTCCCAGGCCCGCAATACGCTCACGACCGCCAAACGCATGTTCGTCCGCGTGCTCCGTAAGGTTGTGGGCGAGTACACTCAGGGCGAAGAGCAGATCGCCAGCGAGATCGAGGAATTGCGGGAAACGCTCATCCAGGCCGGCGCACCGCTCTGACTTCTTGTGCGTATCTACCGCATAGAAAGGGCGCTGAGGATCCGCCGTGCCGATCGACGACTTGGACAAGATCGACCCTCGCCGCCTGGCGAAGCTGCTGAGTCTGGATGCCGATGAGCCGGACCATCAGCCCGTGGCCGCCCCGCCAGCCCCCCGCGGCCCCCGCTTCCTGGGGGACTACGAGCTGCTTGAGGAGATCGCCCGTGGCGGCATGGGGCTGGTCTACAAGACCCGCCAACTCAGCCTCAACCGCCTGGTCGCATTGAAGGTGATGCTCCCCGGGCTCTTCATCAGCGATTCAGATGTGGCCCGGTTCCTGGTCGAAGCGGAGGCGGCCGCTAACCTCGATCACCCCAATATCGTTCCCATCTACGAGATCGGCGAGCACAACGGAACCCATTACTACAGCATGAAGTTGATCGATGGCGGCAACCTGGCGTCGCGAATCGCCGAGTATCAGCACAACCCCAGGAGGGCGGTCGCACTCCTGGTTACCGTGGCCCGGGCGATCCACTACGCCCACCAGCGGGGTATCCTGCACCGTGATCTCAAACCCTCGAACATCCTCCTGAGCCGCGAGGGAACGCCTTACGTCGCGGATCTTGGTCTGGTCAAACGGATCGACCGCGACGACAGCCTCACCCAGCCGGAATCGCTTCTCGGTACCCCCGGCTACATGGCCCCGGAGCTGCTGACCGCCAAGTCCGGGCAGGTCAGCACGGCCGCCGATGTCTACAGCCTCGGCGCCATCCTCTACGAAGCGCTTACCGGTCGGCCGCCCCACAAGGCCGATACTCCACTGGGTACGCTCATCCAGACCCAGGAACTCGAGCCGCCCAGTGCCAGGGCGTTCAACACGCGCGTCAGCCGCGATTTGGAGACCATCTGCCTGAAGTGCCTTCGCAGAGATCCCCGGCAGCGGTACGGCACGGCCGAAGCCCTGGCCGATGACCTCGAGCGCTGGATGGCCGGCAAGCCGATCCAGGCCAGGCGAATTTCGATCGTCGGACGTCTGTGGCGATGGTGTCGGCGGCGGCCGCTGGTGGCCGGACTGGCCAGCTCGGTTCTGGCACTCTTGATCGTGCTGGCCGTCGGTGCGCCGCTCGCCGCCTTGCGGCTGAATCGCGAGCGGATCGCCACCCTGCAGGCCAGGGACGATGCGGTGCAGAAACTCTGGTCCTCATACCTCGCCAGGTCCCAGGCCGAACGGTTCAGCGGCCGGCCCGGACGCCGGTTCCACAGCCTGGAGGCGCTGGGCCAAGCCGCCGCCATTCAATCAACCCTCACGTTGCGGAACGAAGCCATCGCTTGTATGGCCTTGGCTGACCTGCGTGTCGCGGTGGAGTGGGAGCAGCCCTCTCCAACTGGCTATGGCCTTTCTTTGGATCCTACCTTGGAGTATTACGCCACCGGCGACGGGGTCGGCAATATCAACATCTGTCGGATTGGCGAGACTAAAGCCGTCGCCTGCCTGCCCGGTCCGGGCGATCCGGCGTGGGTCATCCGGTTCAGTTCCAGGGGACGCCTGATCGCCGCAAAGCATCATCGCATCCACGAAAACGACGCGAATCGCGTGCGGGTCTGGGATTGGGCTCGTGGCCAGATCGTTCTGGAAACGCCGCATGCGCTGGCCAACTGCGCCATGGATTTCAGCCCCGACGATCGCTGGCTGGCCGTCGGCCCACCGGATGGATCGCTCATTCTGCACGACCTGGTCAAGAGCGGAGAGATGCGTCATCTCGCCCGAGAAGCCGTGATCACCTGCATGAGATTCCATCCCCACGGGGACGAACTCGCCGTCGGCCGGATGGACGGCAAGGTGGTGGTCTACGAGACCAGCAGCGGCCGGATGTTGAGGCGGCAAACCGTCGGAGGCGCCGTGGGAGCTCTGGCGTGGCATCCGGACGGGCTTTGGCTGGCCGTGGGGTGCCCGGACCTGAACATCCACGTCTACGCTGCCGACCTCAGTCACGGGCTCGCGATCCTGCAAGGGCACTCGGCCATACCCTGCGGACTCGCATTCAGTCACCGCGGAGATCTTCTGGCCAGCTACGGGGGGGATAATACTCTCAGGCTGTGGCATCCGCTGGATCGGGCTCCTTCGTTGACCCTGACCGCGGTCATCTCACCTGGCACACTGGCCTTTGCCCCCGACGATCGCCGGTTGGCGTGCACCACGGCCGGATCTCGGTTGACCGTGTACGAAGTGGACGGGGCGCCGGAATGCCAGCGACTCATCGCCGAGCCCCTCTCCAGCGAGCGGCTCTGGCACACGGACATCAGCAAGGACGGATACCTGCTCGCGGGGGCGGCAAGCGACGGCGTGCGACTCTGGGATCTCCAGCGGGGCAGACAGGTCGTCCACCTGCCGGGCCGCGACTGGAGAACCGTCTGGTTCACCCCAGATGACTCACTGATCACCAGCGGATGGCCAGGGGTGTACCGGCGGGACATCGGGTCCGGGGAGGCGGTCGACCCTCATGCCCGGCGACTGGGCGCCGCCGAGCGAATTCCTCACCTGCCGCAAGGTCCAACCGAGGGTTGTGCACTGAGCCGGGACGGGCACCTGATGGCTCTGGCCACGGCGGAAATGGTCGTGGTTCATGATCTCAAGGAGGACCGAGAGACGGCGCGAATTCCCTGCCCCGCCGGCCTGAGCCAGATCGCGCTCAGCCCGAACGGCAGGTGGTTGGCCTGGGCAACCTGGCACGGGACCGGCATTCGGGTCTTCGATCTCGACCGCAGCGGAGCCGACGACGGCCAGGCGGTCTTCTCGGAAAACGAGGCGGATTCGGGAGTGGGCTTCAGCCCGGACGGGAAGTGGCTGGTCACGGCCACCGGGACCGAGTACCAACTCCGGTCGGTCGGTGACTGGACTCCAAGGCAGCGCATCGCCAGAGAGTCCGGACCTGGCATCCCTGGGCCCCTGGCGTTCAATTCGAACGGCAGCATCCTTGCGGTAGTGCCCGCCTGGAACATCGTACGGTTGATCGACGTCTCCACCGGATACGAGCTGGCGAGCCTGGAGATGCCCGACGTGCACGAGCGAATTCAGACCCTGTCTTTCAGTCCTGACGACTCGCTCCTGGTGGTCGGCAGCGTTGCCCGCAAGCTGCATGTTTGGAACCTGCCACTGATTCGCGGGCGATTGGCGGCCATGGGGCTGGACTGGATGGCGACCTCTCCTCCTCTACCAGACTCCCCACCGGCCGAGCGGCCTCTCGCCATGTCCGGCCGCCAGTCTGCGGATCGGCGTGCGCCTCGGCCGGGGACCGCACCGCGGTGACGTCCCCGCGGGACCGGCGATCCACCGGGCGCAAAGCGCCGCCGCCCCCTCCGCATCCGGCGAATGAACGCCGCCGCCTGTGTGGGCCCCGGCCCGCCGACGGGTGCTGGGCTCGGACCCGTGAACCTGTGGGGATGAGCCACTCAATGGGCGGGGGGAACGCTGCAGAGGGTTGAGGCGACGGCCGGCCTACTCCGCATTCAGGATCAGCCGGAAGCCGTAGCCGGGGCCTCGGCTGCCTGGATGGTTGTAGTACCGGCTCGCCGCCCGGCTGTAGTACGCATGATTGAGCCAGCCGCCGCCGCGAAGGACTCGCTCCGCCCCGCCGGTCGGTCCGCGGGGGTTGTCCTTCGGGCTGCCGCTGTAGTAGTCGCCCGCGTACCAGTCGTTGCACCATTCCCAGACATTCCCCGCCATGTCATGCAGCCCGTAACCGTTCGCGGCAAAGTAGCCCACCGGGCTGGTCCCGCTGCCGAATGCCGGGTGATAGCCCCGCGTGGGACTGGTGTCATACACGTAGTTGGCCGAACTCCAGTAGTTCGCTCGAGCGTGCTGGATCTCGTCGCTGTCCGACCAGGGGAACCGGCGACCGGCCGCGCCGCCGCGGGCGGCTCGTTCCCATTCCGCCTCGGTCGGCAGCCGGTAACCGTCGCTGGAATTGCACTCCCCCGTCGACGGGTCGTAACACAACGGCCTGCTCTGCATGCCGCTTCGCCAGTTGGCGTACGCGGCCGAGCCGTGCCAGCTCACCATGACCATCGGGTGGTTGTCCTTGCCCGCCACCACACCGAACCTGAGGCCGTCCCAGGTGATCCCGCTGTAGGACGAACTCGTGACGGTGTCGCAGTAGAGGTTAATGGTTCCAACGCCGCTTCTGTAGACCGAGCCGCTGGTCACGGTGATGAGGTTGCCCTGCCCCTGGGCCCAGTTCAGGGCCTCGGCGAATTGCCGGTTGGTCACCGGGCAGCAATCCATGAAGAAAGCGTCGACGTGAATCCCGTGAACAGGTCGCTCGGTGGCCACCCCCTCGTTGAATGTGTCACCCATCTGAAACTCGCCACCGGGGATGAAAACCATGCCGGGCGGAATAGGACGCCTGTTCACCGACAGGTTCACCGCTCGGGTCGTGTCCCCGCTGTGGTTCGTGGCGTTGATCAAGCTCAGCGTGTCGCTGTGCGTGCCGACGGGCAGATCGCTCGCCCCGGCATTGAGCCAGACTTCTATGCTGTCCGAGCCCCTCCCGCCGAGCGTGCCGCCGGTTTTGGAGAGCGTGATCCACGCCTGGGTCTTCGCGGCCGTCCAGACGATCGGCAAGCCACCCGTGTTGGTCAGGAGGTAGGTCTTGCTGGACGGCGCGAACGGGCCACCCTGATCCCCTGTGCAGATGAAGTCCTCGGACTCGGCGACGGAAAGGACGCCCGGCGGCGGCGGACAGATGGCACCCGTCTCGCCGATGTTGTTGCGAATGATCGCCATGTCCAGGGTGTTGATCCGTCCGTCACCGTTCACGTCGCAGCGGAAGTTGGCGGGAGTCAAGGACGCGCCGGTGTTGACCCTGATTCTCGCCATGTCCAGCACGTTGACCCCAACGTTGCATAATCCGCCCGCCTCAAGCGGCGTGTTGGGCGGTCTTCATCGCCTGCAGCAGGCCGAGGAGCCTTTGCCGGGCCCAGGTATTGGCGTTGCAGGTGAGGGTGAAGACGCCTTG
>JAGNEZ010000080.1 GCA_018003015.1 Phycisphaerae bacterium
CCATCGGCAGACTCCTTTCGCAAGAGACTCTCGCCGCTCCATACGGCATACTTGCGAAAGGTATACACGATGCCAATCGATCGCGCCAGACCTCCCAGCTTACCTATCTATGCGCGCTGGCCCTGTTGGCAGAACACAGCCAGTTGACGCGAGAAGGGAGGCTTCAGAGATGTCAAAGCGACGCTCGATCATGCTCTTGACCGGGATAGCAGCCGCTATTGCCTTGTACTCGCACTCCGCAAGTGCCGAATGTGAATATGAATGGCGATCGGGAGGGGTACCGCGGGGATTTGCGAGGGGACCTGTCGAGGCTCTCGCTACCTACGAGGGGAAGCTCATCGCCGGGGGATCATATTTCACCATGGCGGATAGCACTTCCCAGGTATATAGCATTGCGCAGTGGAACGGTTCCGCCTGGGATCGACTGGGACCTGGCTCGAACAACCCCGTCCGGGCGATGACAGAGTACAACAACCACTTGATCGCGGCCGGGGGCCCGCGGCCTACCGACTATGTGACGCTTTGGGATGGAACAGAGTGGACTCGGCTGACCGCAGATGTGGATGGCCCTGTGTTTGCCCTGACTGTCTACGACACAAACGAGCTGATTGCAGCCGGCGACTTCTTGACTGCGGGAGCGGGAGGCGTTGGGGCACAGCATATCGCATCTTGGGATGGGACTCAATGGACACCGCTCGGTAGTGGCCTCGACGGACGTGTCTACGCACTCACCGTATACAACGGCGACCTTATAGCCGGAGGGGACTTTGCGATGGCTGGTGGAGTGGCAGCGCATTACCTTGCCCGCTGGGACGGGTCGGCGTGGGCTCCGGTGGGGGGGGACTGCTTGGACGGCCCTGTGTATAGCCTCGGGATCGACGGTGTTGGTGGGCTGCTCGTTGGAGGGGCATTCTCGAGCGTCGGCGGCTTGAGCAGCTCTTGTGTTGCGCGCTGGGATGGCTCTACCTGGTCGGCAATGCCAGGCCTGACCAAACCGGTCAGGGCGCTTGCTCACTATGGTGGTGAGCTGGTTGCTGCAGGTGACTTCCCGTATGTCGCCAAGTGGGTAGCGGGAGAATGGGACAAGCTTGGTGGTGATGAGGCCGTAGTCACGGGGGATACGTTTGGTTCTGATTTATCCGTCCGCGCTCTACACGTGCACAACGGTGAACTCGTCATCGGTGGTGAGTTCACATCCGTTGGAAGCCTGGTGTGCCACCGCATCGCCCGCTGGAATGGTACGGAGTGGATGCCCGTGAGTTCAACACCGCCCACCTCGATAGGTCTTAGTGCGCAGCCCAATGCCTTGTGCGTCTACAGCGGTGAGCTGATTGCCGGTGGGGAATTCAGCGCAGCCGGGGATGCTGTCGCCAACCACATTGCCCGGTGGGATGGCACGCGCTGGGCATCGCTGGCAGAGGGCAGGTCTATGTGGGTGTACGCGCTGGGCACCTGGACGAATCCGGCGACCGGTAGAGAGGAGTTGTTTGCAGGAAGTGATCCCGGCGGTGTTGGTCGTTGGGATGGTGAGCGGTGGTCTGACGTGGGAACGGGCCTTAGTGCGATTGCCATGGCGTTTACGACCTACGGCGGAGAACTGATCGCAGGAGGCGCATTTACCGGGGCAGGAGGCACCGAGGTCAACTATATCGCCCGCTGGGATGGATCCACGTGGCAGACACTTGGATCCGGCATGAACAGCCTCGTCACGACATTAGGCGTCTACAATGGACATCTGATCGCTGGCGGCTACTTCACAACAGCAGGCGGCAAAGCAGCCAACGGCATAGCGAGATGGGATGGCAACGAGTGGGCACCCATACCCATGAACTCGGGAGTGAGCGGTGCGGAGATCAAGAGCATGACCGTCTACGGGAGCGATCTGATCGTTGGCGGAACGATTTATATGACCGAGGGATCTCCCAGGGGCATTGCGCGATGGAACGGCGAAAGCTGGGGATTGGTGGGCGACGGTTTGGACGGCACGGTGGAAAGCTTGACGGTCTACGATGGTGAGCTCATTGCACTCGGCGGGTTCTCGAGTGCAAGCGGCATACCTGTCAACCGGATCGCTCGCTGGGACGGTTCTTGCTGGGCGGCGATGGGAACCGGGGTCGAGGGCGGATCCGATCTCGTTGTCTACAAAGACGAGCTGATAGCGGGAGGCCCGGCAGGAGGGGCGACAAGCGTTCCCTCCCTGTATCTGGCAAGGTGGGGTCCGGTGGGGCAAATGGACTCCGACGGGGACGGTGTTGGTGACTGCGCTGACAACTGTCCGGTGGTGGCGAATCCGGATCAGCAAGATCAAGACGGGGACGGCTTTGGTGACGCCTGTGATAACTGCCCAACCGTATCCAATCCGGATCAGAAGGACAGTGACGGTGACGGCGTCGGCGATGTGTGCGGCAATCGGCCGCCGTTCTGTGTGATCGCAGAACTACCGAACTCAATCGAATGCTGGGCTCCCACGACCATCGTTCCGCTCGACGGGAGTAGTTCCAGTGATCCCGATCCCAGCGATGCGTTCTCTTACTTGTGGACGACAGACTGCCCCGGCGGGGTTTTCGACGACCCAACCAGCCCTACACCGACGCTGATGCTTGAGACTTCCTGCCACACTACACCTTGTCTTACCTGTAACGTCACGCTGGTTGTCACGGACAGTCACGGCGCTGAGTCGGCGCCGTGCTCCAGAGTGGTGACCATCGTCGATACGACGCCAGCGGCGATCAACTGCCCGGCCAACGTCGCTATCAATTGCGACGAGAGCGCCGATCCCTCCCGCACGGGCCTGGCCACGGCTACGGACAACTGTGACCCAAGCCCAACGATTACGTACAGTGACGAAGTGACGCCCGGCAGGTGCCCGCAGGAGAAAATGATCAACCGGACCTGGACAGCAACGGACGCTGCAGGCAATCCCTCCAGCCCATGCGTACAGGCGATCACGGTGGTGGACGCGATACCCCCAACGATTACCTCCCCGGAGAATGTTACTCTGCCGGTGACGTGCGGCCAGCCGCCGGCCACAGATCCGGTCCACACCGGTTGGGCCACGGCCATCGACAACTGCGATCCAAACCCGACCATCACCTACAGCGACGCTGAAACGCCGGGTACCTGCCCGCTGAGTAAGGTTACTGTTCGGACTTGGGTGGCGACAGACGCGTGCGGAAACCCCGCCACCTGCCAGCAGACTATTGAGGTCGTGGAGGCCGACACCGACGGGGATGGCGTGTGCGACTGCGAGGACGCCTGTCCCAGCGCGGCTGGCCGGCCGGAGTGGCAGGGCTGCCCCGTAGCCGACCTGAACGTCGTCGAACTGCACATCGTTGACCAGGCCAAACGCGGTGATTGCGGTGGCGCCGGAAGCTGCAAGACGCCGCTTGCCGGGGCCGAAGTACGGGTGTTCGACCGCAACAATGCCGCCTTCCAGGCAGCGTACGGGACAAAGAGCCCCAAGGGCGAGGTCTACGATGACGTGTTCGAGGCCGACCTTGGCCGGATCGCCGAGTGCACGACCGATGCCGTCGGGCGCTGCTACGCAGGCGAGACGGTGATGGGTGACTACCTGGTGATCGTGAAGTACCTGGAGCCGGAGACCGGCAAGACGGTTTACACCGGTAAGCCCAAGTCACCCAGTGATTTCAAGGACACCAACGGCGACGGGATCGCCGACTTGGCCACCAAGGACTTCCAGATCATCAAGACGATCCGCAAGGACGGGAATATCCAGATCGGCGGCGGTTCAAAGACCGTGGTCCTGGGCAGCTATCTGGAGATCATTCAGCCTGAGTATGCGGTCTGGGACGAGGGCGTCAACAGTTACGTATACCCGTTCATCTTTACGTCTGACTCGACGTGGGACATCGACGTGTGTGCCGAGGTTCCGGCGGGCTACACGATCGTTGGTGTGTACAACGAGAACGGCCAACTGGTCTCAAGCACGGACTGCGTCCAGACCGTTGTGGCGAACCAGACCCGGGTCGTGGCATTCGAGGTGCTGGACCTCCAGTCGCCGCCGCCGCACTTGAAGGCGTCGTTCAAGATCAAGCACAACGGCAAGCTGCACAAGCTCGGCCTGCAGACCCCCGGTCACCGGAAGGGCAAGGATAATCCTTCCGGCGACAAGCCCAACGGCCAGGGTAACAAGAAATGAGTTGACGGCGGGTGGTGCGAAGACCCGCCCAGGACAGAATGGTCGTTGAGCGTCAATCCAAGCCGGCGTGCGAGGTTCACAACTGGCATCGTACGCCGGCTTGTCGTTTTGATCGGCTGCACGGATTCCCGCCGCTGCCCGCGCCCAAAAACCAGCGCTATGCCCTCGCCCTCGCCAACTGGCCGGAGCACCTTCGGGCCTCCGAAAGCAGCGGCGATACTGGCACGCCCGCGACTTCGCATGTGTCTTCAAGTTTCACGGTTACACCTCGGTACGACCTGCTCTCGTGGCGGGTCGCCCAGAATTGAGCGACCGGCTACTCGAACCGTTGAATCCTCGCCTCTGAGCGGACCCCTCAATAAAGCTCCAGGCCGCAGCCGACCCGCCCGTCGGCGGGGAAGGATTTACGAGAAAAGGCCTGCGTGGTGAGGATTCCAAGTCCGCAGGACGCACATCACGGCCGCAGCCGTGACAAGGCAGCGGCTAAGCTACGCTGCGGATCCAGCCCATGGTTCCTCCCTGACGCGTCTGGCGGATACTCACGGACCTCTCGGCCGAAAACAAGCCCGGCTTCCGCGCCGCTTCGGCAGGTCCACTATCGTATTGCCGCCCCAGCACGTCATTCTGACACAAATCGCCAGCATGGGCGATGGGGCGTTCAGCCATCCCAAGACCCCTTGAACCCGAGCCGGTGGACGGAACGATCCAGCTCGTCCCTCGTGGCCTTCATGTCGGGCAGGGGCAATGCACCCAGGCCGAAGAAACGGTCAGGATGCTGTCTCACGACGTTCGCTACAAAGTCGTTGGCGATCCTGGCCACCGCAGGGCCGTCCGCGCCAAACCACTCCAGCCCCGGATCGTTGATACTCAATGCGGTCTTGGCAATGCCGCTGGCATCCATGGCCGCCAGCTTAGCCTCGACGTTCATGTGATCGGACGTGATCCGGCGGTTCCAGTCTCCCATCCGGACGTACTGGTCGTTGTCCTTCCGATAGACCACCCGATCTGCCGTCCGCTTCTCCATCAGCTTCACGATCTCCGGACAACAGATGGCTTTGGCAGTCGATGGCGCCTGGATTGCCGCCGGAAGCTGGTTTCTCCGCGGCCGCCCCTTGCACCGGTCGCATCCTCAAACCAACGGTCGCAAGAGCCACCAAAGCCGAGCCCGCTGTCGTGACGAGGTCCCGTCGGGAGTTCTTCACAGGATCACTTCAGTTCCCGTTCGACCGATCTGGAGCATCTCTGGCCACGTCCGGCGCCCACCAGATGACGATCATGCCGAGTGCATAGATCAGCCCGGTGGCGGCACCGACCTTCGAGAAATCGCCGCCGAAGCCCGCCACCAGCGTTCCGGCCATGAACACGCCGAATGCCGTCGCGAAGCGCCCGACATTGTACGCGATGCCACTGCCGGTCGCGCGGACGGTCGTTGGGAACAGCTCGGGCAGGTAGAGCGGCAGCCACCCGAAGAAAAGCGTCGCCACGAAACCCTGCACGAAGACTGTTGGCAGGAACGCCGCCTGCAGGGGGGAGGTCAACAGGAACAGCCCGCAGGTCAGTGCCGCAGAGCCCAGGCTGATCAGGAAATACGACGCCCGCCGGCCCAGCAGAGCCGCAAGCTGCGCTCCGAAGAAACTCCCCAGCGCTGCCCCCAGTGCCCAGTATCCCTGGGTGACCGCTTTGTAGCCCGGCTGGGCCGCGCCGCCGATGGCGTCGGCCCACGGGATCATCCACTTGCTGGCCGCCCATGCTCCGATCATAGGAATCGAGCCGAGCAGGATTCCGATCCCCGTGATTCGAAGCAGTGGCGGCGTGACGAGCTGTCGGAGCGGAGTTCGCGTCGTTTTCTTCACGCCGCGCGATACCATCCACTGTGGCGACTCCGGCACGAACCACAGTGCCGCCACGCCCAGCAAGCCCGGCACCGCGCTGATGCCGAACAACCATCGCCAGGAGTCCGGGGTGATGTGCCAAAGCCGGCCGATCTGCGAGAGCATCAGGATGCCGACGTTGATGCCCGCGCCGACGATGCCGGCCACGACCGGGCGAGACATCTTCGGCCACGACTCGTAGACCAGCGCCACGCCGTTGGGCCACATGCCCCCGATGCCCAGACCCACCAGAAATCGCAGCACCAGCATCTGTTCCAGGCTCTTCACCAGGAAACCCGCGCCGGCGAAAATCGAGTAGAACAGGATGCTCACGCCCATTGCCCGCGTGCGGCCGGTGCGGTCGCCGAGTTGGCCGAACCAGATGCCGCCGCACGCCGCGCCCAGCATCATGCTCGCGGTCAGCCGGGCGAACCATTCACCGCCCAGCACGTCGGTGTACGCCGCCCCCAGCAGCCCCTTGGTGACGGATACCGAGGCGATCGGCATCAGCCCCAGCTCGAAGCCGTCGAACAGCAGCCCTCCGAACGCGGCGAGCAGGACGACGAGGCGGGCCCGGCGGGACAGCGGCGGAAACGATGGCGCGGCGCTGCCGAGGGACTCTGTCACCTGATTTGCTCCAGCAAGGTGCAGAACAACTTGAACTCACGGGCAAGATCACTGGCAAGATCGAGCGTGTCGCGCTCGGGCGAGTCGTGGATCAGCATACCGTATCGCAGCCGAAGACTTTCGCGGGGTTTGACAACAACTCTGCTCTCATCGCCCGCCTTGAAGCACTGGCGCCCGAACGGATTGGCCGCAACGAAGCCGTAATCGCGAGCATGATAGCGGCTCGGCCGGAAGTTATCCGGGGCACACATCACGGTCATACCCACCCGCCGGCCGTCGATTGCGCCGCTGTAGTCGCACCAGTCGGCCGGCTGGCCCCAGATCTGGGCCTCATTGCGGCGGCCATGGGCGTCGAGCATCGTCCCACCTGATCTGACCGTGATGGGGCTCGCCACTCGGATTCCCAGCCCCATTTCTTCCTGGTCGCCGAACCAGAGTTCCTTGTCCGACGTGAATGTCGAATCCCACAGCAGCAGGTAGCCGCAGGGTCGGACCGCAATGGTATACCGCGCCGTCTCGCGGCACACCGTGCCGCCGTCGGTACCCCCGGCCAGGTAACGATTTCGCACGGCGAACGAACCCCGCCCCCGGCCGCCGGTCGGCCGCCGCTCAAACGCCTCGTGAACTACGCGGGCCTTGTTGCGCCAGAAGTCCGAACCGCTCAGGTCTCCGAAGGCCATCCAGATGCCGGGGTGAAGTTCCTCGTGATCGGTCGGATCCACGCCGGCTACCGGCGGATGGTTGCGCGTAACCTGGATGCCGCCGAGGGTTCGCAGGTGAGCAAAGTACGGCCGCGGGATTTGCGGGTCGGTATAGCGGTAGGTCGCGACCGGCTTGCCATCCGCAAGAACCTCGATGCGACCGGTTTGCTCGCGGAAGCTCATGAGGCAATCACCCGAGTTCGAGCAACCGACGGACGTGAAGGCGAGCAGGGCACCTGCCAGAACGCATCTCGCGGCATCCTTCATCGGCGTGTCTCCTTGAATACTGATGCTGAGAGCACTAGCGACGAAAAGTCAGGTTTTCGGCACGGCCCAGTGCCCGCCAGCCCGGTATTCCCGCGACAGCATCGCGTTGGCCTCCTCGTCACCAACGATGCGTTCCGTCGCCGGGTCGAAGCGCAGCGGACGGCCCAGACGGGCGCCGATATTTGCGAGGTGTATGAGAACGCCCGTCTGGTGTGCGCCCTGCACGTCCGAGTTCGGCCGGGCGCCCGAACGGATGCACTCCATCCAGTTCTGCTGGTGCACATCGCACGAGTTGCCCTGGCCCCAGTTGATCTTGACGTCGAGCGGCTTGTTACCGGGCCCCACCACCTTGAACCTGCCGTGCTTGCTGAAGAACATGGTACCCTTCGTTCCGTAGAACTCCGCGCCGTTCTCCGTATCGTACGGCTGGGCCGGTGACCAGAGGCGCTGCTCGAAAACCAGTGTCCGCTTGCCGCCGACCTTGCCATCGCCCGGGTACTCGAAGATCACCTGCATGGTGTCGGGGAACTGCTGGTCGTCGTCGAAGAAGAGCTTGTCACCCACAGAAGTCACACGGCTGGGGTGCGTGTTGACGCCCAGAGCCCACCGGGCGTAGTCGACCTCGTGCGTGCCGTCGTTGCCCATGTCGCCGGTTCCGAAGTTGTACCACCAGTGCCAGCTATAGTGGTGGCAGTTCTTCCGGAAAGGCACCATCTCCGCCGGACCAACCCACAGGTCATAATCAAAGCCCACCGGCGGTTCCGTGGGCGACTCATGGCCGATGTTCTGGCGTCGCTGGATGTTCCACGCCTTCGTCATCAGCACTTCGCCGATGATTCCGTCGCGCAGGAGCCGCATGGCCTGGATAGCACCCGGGTTCGAACGCGTCTGCGTTCCGTGCTGAAAGACGCGCCTGTGCCGCTTGACGGCCTCGGTCAGGAGCCGGCCCTCGCGCAGGTTGTGCGAGCAGGGCTTCTCCAGGTAAACGTGCTTACCGGCCTCCATGGCAAGAAGGGCTGCCGGCGCATGCCAATGGTCGGGCGTCGCGATGATGACCGCATCCACCGAATGGTCATCCAGAACGGCGCGCAGGTCCTTGACGGCCTTAGGGCCGCCGGTCGCTTTGGCCGCTTCCTCCCGGCGGTTGTCGTCCGGATCACATACATAGGCCAGGGTCGCTCCAGCCGCGCGGGCGATGTTCGCAGCGTGGCCTTTGCCCTGGCCGCCGCAACCGATGACGCCGACAACGAGCCGATCATTGGCTCCGGCGGCCCGCGCGACCGGCGATGCCTTCAACGACGATGCCCCGGCGACACCCGTCGCAGAGGCTTTCAGAAACGACCGACGTGTGAACGTGTTCATGGCAGATCACCAGCTCCGATCCTGTGGAAAAGCCTCTTCACGCTTGCCCCGCGCGGGACGATTCCCTTCGCCACACGTCAAACGCACGAATCACGGCGCTGTTGTCAAGGTCGCCGTAGCCCGCGCGTTCCGCCGCTTCAAGCAACTGCCGATGAGCATCCGTAAGCGGCAGTAGCTGTCCTCCCTGCGCGGCCGCATCGAGGATCAGGCGGATGTCCTTCAAGTGCTGCGAAAGTCTCGCCTGGACGGCAAAATCACCGTCTAGCATCTTGCGGCCCTTGGTGTCCATGATCCGCGAGTAAGCCATCGTGCCCATCAGCACTTCTAGGGCCCGCTTCGGGCTGACCCCGATGGCCTCCGCAAACACAAGCCCCTCGGCTAGGGCCGCGCGGTTCAAACCGAGGACCAGGTTGGAGACCAGCTTCATCCTTGCTCCGCTACCCCAGGGGCCGACATAGAAGGCCTTCTGTACCAGGCACCGGAACAAGTCTTCGCATGCGTCGTATGTCGCACGCGGACCACCGACGATGGCTGTGGCCTCTCCGCGCCGTGTCTGCTCGCTGGAACCGGAGATGGGGGCGTCGAGGTAGAAAACACCCTGCTCCTTGAGTCGCGTCCCGAGCCGGGCGGTCTGGGCCGGTTCGCCGGTGGTCGTGTCAATGAGGATCTGGCCGGGCCGGAGACTGCCGTTCATCTCGCCGAGGACTTCCTCGACGGTATCAGTGGTGTAAAGGCTGACGATCACCCGGTCGCAGACGGCCGGCGGCCGGTCCGCCCAGCGAGCGCCGCGGGCGATCAGCGGCCCTGCCTTCTCCCGCGTGCGATTCCAGACATGCACGGCGTACCCGGCATCCAGCAGACGCTCCGTCATGGCCGTGCCCATGAGGCCCAAACCGATCATGCCCACAGGTTCACATTGCATTCGTCACCATCATCCGGCCACCGCGGCATTCCCGAACACTCCTGCGCCGGGCGGGCATCTGGGTGTCTCTCGCACGCGTGCCATCCCGATCCGCGGCTCCCTTTTACCTTGAGGAACAAGGAAGTCAACGCCACTGGCGCGAGGGGCCCCGCAAGCGATCGAGACGGCAACCCTGCTCATGGTAGCCGAATCGACGCGATCGGCCCGGCCGCCAAAACGTCGATCAAGGCGTTGCCCTCGAACCAGTGGCTGTGATCCTCGACCGCAAGCGGCCGACGCGAAAAAACAGCCTCCGGCTTCGCTCCCAACGCCCTCAAGTGCCAGCGCCATCTCCTTTGCCCGGGAATCGTGCAGATGATGGAGACGCAAGCCGCGACCGCCCTCAGCTTCTCGCACGCTTCATGGATACACGATTGCCGGCAGGCAGGCCGGATTGACAATGGGACTCGGCCCGCTGAAACACCGCTGGATAGCACCGAAGTCGTCCTGGTCGACGTCGCCGTCCTTGTCGAAATCGGCTTCAGCGCACTGGCCTGCGTAGGGAATACTGGGCCCCGAGGCACAGGTTGCGAAGGTCTGCATATCATCGATGTCGATATCGCCGTCGCCGTCGAAGTCGCCATGGGTGTACTCGATCGCGCGATAGTTGTAGAGCTTTGTCACCTCGCTTGCCGAAAGCACGCGGCTAAGAATACGGAGGTCGTCGATCGAGGCCTGCGTGTAGTCCCCCCCCTTGTGACCAAGCTCGGCATTGGTCAGAGCAACAACCGTCCAGAGCGACACACCGCCGTGGGCGGAGTCCGGGGCGCCGTCGAGGTAGAACTTCCAGATCGGATTTGGGCTTCCGCTGCGTGTGAGGGCGATATGATGCCAGGTATTGTCGGCGCATGTCCCTGTTGAGGCGATCTCGACCGGTATTCCCCCCGAGTTGTCGAGCCCGAACGTTCCGTTGCCGTTGAGGCGCAGCTCCAGATTGTTCCCGGCCGCACTGCCCAGGATCACGATGCGCTTGGCGCCAGCCGCGGTCCATTTGACCCAGAGAGCCATGGTCATGTCGCCACTGAGCGACATGGAGAACGAGTCGATCGTACCGTAATCGTCTATTCCGTCGAACGAGAGCGCGTTGCCAATCTTGCCTGACGTCCAGGTCGGGCCATTGACGAGCGTCACGGTATTCCCGTTTCCGGTTGCATCGCTCGCGGAATCGCCCGACGACCCGTCCAGCCTCCACCAGCCGACCAGACCGGTCGTGATGTCGGCAACTGTGAAAGAAGCGCTCTTCACGCCACTCGCTGTCAGCCCCGCCTTCCAGGCTCTGGCCTTGAGTGTCCCGGGCACCGGGACGGACACCGTGCCGCCGGAGGCCACCATCGGGCTTGATTCCATCGGGTCGGTGCCGTCCATCGTGTAACGGATTGTGGCGCTCGCCGTCGAGCAGGTCACCGTCACGTCCACGATGCTCCCGTCATAACCCCCGCCATCGGGGCTGAACTCTGGCGTGGCGACCGCCACTTGCGACGTGTAGGTGGCACTCTTGATGCCGCTCGCCGTCAAGTCGGTTTTCCAGGCCTTGGTCCTAAGCGTTCCAGGGACCGGCACCATTACCGTGCCGCCCGAAACCACCGTCGGACTCAACTCCGTTGGATCGGTGCCGTCAATCGTGTAGTGGATGGTGGCCCCCGCCGTCAAGCAGGTCACGACCACGTTGACGCTGCTGGCCCCAAACACTCCGCCGTCGGGGTTGAATTCCGGCGTGGTGACCGGAGCAGAGTTGTACAGTTCGTTCACGTCACTGGCCGAGAGCGCACGGCGGTAGAGGCGCACCTCGTCCATCTGACCATAGTAGAAGCTGCCATTCGACCCACTGTTGCGGCAGCCCATCTTGGTCGAAGTGTAATCGGGGGCCGAACCACCCGACGCCCCGACAAGCACCCCGTCCACGTAAAGTGAGTAGGTCGTGCCCGAGCGGGTGACCGCGGCATGGTGCCAGTTGTTGTCATTCATTCCCGTGCCGGAACTCACTTCTGACGCCGGGCCGCCCTCATTGTCAATGCGGATCGTGCCATTGCTCGGATTCGCCACCAATTGCAGGCCGGCAGTGGTGGGATTCTGCTGCAAGGTAATCGCCCTCTGGTTGCTGGGTCCCGTCGGAAACCGCAGCCAAGCCATAAGGGTCAGATCCCCCGAGACCGCCGCACCGCCGATATCAACCCGATCGTCCGAACCGTCGAAACTCAGCGCATACGGGCCGACCCTCGCGCTGCTGGTCCAGGTCGGTTCGTTCACCAGCGTGCCGTGATTGCCAGAGCTGCTGGAATCGGCTGCAGTCGTTCCGAAACCGTCGTCCAGCCTCCACCAACCGACTAGGCCGGCCGTGATGCTGAGCGGCTCATAGAAGGCGCTCTTCACCGCGCTCGCCGCCAAGCCGGTTCTCCAGGCCTTAGCCTTGAGCATGGCGGGCAGCGGCACGGCCACCGAGCCGCTCAAGGCCACTGTCGGGCTTGACTCAGTCGGGTCAGTGTCGTCCAACGTGTAGTGGATCGCAGCCCCCGCCGTTGCGCAGGTCACCATCACGTTCACGCTACTCGCCCCTTCATACCAGCCTCCGTCGGGACTGAACTCTGGCGTGGCGACCGGAAGCAGTGTGTAGGAGGCACTCTTGAGCGCACTGGGGGCCAAGCCGGTTTTCCAGGCTTTGGCCTTAAGCGCGCCCGGCAGCGGCACCGTCACCGTGGACCCCGAGGTCACCGTCGGGCTTGATTCCGTCGGATCGTCGCCGTCCAGCGTGTAGTGGATGGTCGCATCCGCCGTCGCGCAGCTCACGGCCACGGTCACGCTGCTGCCTTCATGCTGTCCACCGTCGGGGCTGAATTCTGGTGTGGCGACCAGCACGAGGTTGCGAAGTTCGTTCACGTCGTCGGCGGACAGCGCGCGATTGTAGAGGCGGAGGTCGTCCATGGTGACCTTCGTGTAATCCGAGTCCTTGTGCCCCAGGATGGGCCGCCCCACCGCCACAACCGACCAGCCCTCGACGCCGCCGAAGACCGAGTCAGGGCTGCCATCCAGGTAAAGCGTCCAGGTGGGATTCGGGCTTCCGCTGCGGGTCACAGCGATGTGATGCCAGAGATTATCGGCGCACGACCCTGCCGACCACGACTCGGTCGGGATTCCTCCTGCATCCTCAAGCCCGAACTTCCCATCCGATCCCCTGAGACGGAGCTCCACATTTTTCCCCCCCTCCTCGGCGATCAGGATCACGATGCGCCCGTCATTAGTCCCGTCAAACTGGACCCAGAGGGCGATGGTCATGTCGCCGCCAAGGGATTTGGACAGAGGCGTGTCCATCGAGCCTGCATCGTCCATCCCGTCGAATGACAGCCCGTTGTTGATCATACCCGGCGTCCAGGTCGGGCCCCCCGTAAGCGTCAGGTTATTGCCGTTGCCGGTTCCGTCGCCCGCGACCATGCCGGTTGACTCATCCAACGTCCACCAGTCGACCAGTTCGCTGGCGATATCACCCCTTGCATCCTGCCCGGTGACGAGCAGGAGCGCGGCTGCGCTCGCCGTAACCAGCACCGTTCGCCGCAACTCTGATCTCAGGATCGTCATGGCTGAGTTTGTTCCTGGCATGGACGGGATCCTCCTCCGCAGAGTGCACTGAGATAATGGCACCAGACGGACCGCAAAACCTCTCGTCTGGCGAGCTCATCGGCTCTACGCCACCTTCAATTTAGACTCCGGGGGGTATCGTGCAAGGCGGATTTGTTGCACGTTTGTCCAGTTTTGTTGGACTTATGTCAAATGGGGGCTTGGATCCTCACGGATTCCGAATATCATGCTGACATGCGTCACGTGGCGATTCTGGTCGAGACCTCCCGGGCCTACGGCCGGGGCCTGCTGCGGGGCATTGCCCGCTACAATCGCGAACGTGGTCGGTGGCACACCTACTTCGAGCCCCACGGACTGGATGATCCGCCCCCGGCCTGGCTTAGAGGCTGGAAGGGTGACGGCGTGATTGCGCGAATCGACAACCGCCGTATGGCCCGGGCCCTTCTCGCATTGGGCAAGCCTGTCGTCAACCTCAGGGGAACCGTTCCGGGTCTGCCTTTTCCCTTTCTCGGGGCCGACAACGAGGCCGTGGCCCGCATGGGCACCGACCACCTCCTCGAAAGGGGCTTCATTCACTTCGGCTTCTGCGGTTTCGCACGCGGGTACCATCCGGGGTTGGATCACCGGGGCGAGTGCTTCCAGAGACTGATCGAAGCCGCTGGCCATCGGTGCGGCCTCTACCAACAACCACGCAGCCCCGGCGGCAGATCAAGGCTGGAGAATGAGCACAGGCGGTTGGCTCGCTGGATCAGGAGCCTTCCCAAACCCGTGGGGATCATGGCGGCCAACGACGATCGCGGCCTGGCGGTTCTCAATGCGTGCCGGCGGATCGCAGTGAAAGTCCCTTACCAGGTGGCCGTTCTCGGCGTGGACAACGACGAGTACCTGTGCGGCCTATCAATCCCGATGCTCAGCAGCATCGACATCAACAGCGAGGAGACCGGCTATAAGGCCGCAGCCCTTCTGGACCGGATGATGTCCGGCCGAAAGCCGCCGCGCCGCATGCCCGAGATCAGGCCCAGCGCAGTGGTCGCCCGACAATCTACCGACGTACTGGCCACTGATGACCGGCGGGTCATCCAGGCCCTGGAGTTCATTCGGCAGAATGCTCGCCGGCCAATCAGTTCCCGCGACGTCGCGCGTTTCGTCGGCGTCTCCCGGGCGGCGCTGGGGCCTCGGTTCAAGTCCGTGACCCATCGCACGGTTGGCCAGGAGATTCGCCGCGTCCGACTCGACCTGGCCAAGGACCTGCTCGCGCGTTCGAACATGCCCATCAAGCGGATCGCGATCGAAACCGGCTTCAGCGCCGTCCAGTACTTGACCCGAGTATTCCAGGCTGCAACAGGCCAAACGCCCGCCTCATTCCGCCGCTCGCAGAGTGGTTGGCACGGCATGGAGCTCTCCCGGGAGTCAGCTGCCGAGTCGCCTACTCCATCTACCTGCCGAAGCTGAGCCGTACTCATGCTCTTTCACGACGTTGCTCGACGCGCGAAGATCATCCGCTTCTCGAGCTGAATGTCGTCACCGACAGCCCTTTCCAATGGCCAAAAACGCAGCGTAATGACCGGTCGTCGGTTCTGAAGTAGTGCGCCTCTACTACTCAAGCCGGCATGCTGATTTGCGCAAGTGCGTGATATCGAAAGACCGGCGTGCGTCATTCAGTGGTAGAATACCAGCTTCTACAGTTGGATGCTGTGGTTTGAATTCCATCGTTCACTTCCTTTTCAAGTCCTTGGTGCTCAGCAGGCTGTGAGTCTACCTCGTCCTGCGCCTGAGGCTAGGAGAGTCTGAGTTGCGTCACGAGTTACGTCAGAACGCCGTGGGTCTGACCCCTCAGCATCCCCAGCGGATGATGCGATCTGCCATAATGCTCATTCTTCTGCCCATCCTCCTTGCCGCCCTGACACCGCACACGTACGCCGACGATGCCCCGGGCCGCCTGATCGCGGCGGGTGAGCAGACGACCGATGGCCTCGCGACCGTTCACTACTTCTACGAGGGGGTCCGCCGCATCCAGGAAGTGGTCGATCCGTCCAGCCCAACCGGGACCGGCACGACCCGTGGCGAGTACGTCTACGGCCCGGACTACGTGGATGAGTTCGTCCTGCAGAGCTACTCGCTGGGCTCGGGCCAAGGCGACCGCCAGGCCAAGATGTACATGCTCCAGGACGCCAACTACAACGTCATGGCGTTGGTGAACGACACGGGCGGGGTGCTGGAGCAGTACCAGTGGGACCCGTACGGCACGCTCGTGAGCAAGCAGACGACCGCCTCCCCGGCACCGGTTAACCGCGTCGGCCATCAGGGCCTGTTCTTCTACCGTTTCGATGGCAGAACCGGCGGTCCGTTCACCACATCTCGTGCAACATCAATCTGTGTCCCCGTTCGGATCCCCCCTCGCACAGCGACGACCTCTCCAAGGGGTGATTCAATGGCCTCAGTCAGGCCGCGATAGGAGAAAGGAACACGGGGCGGTTAGGCCCAGATCGCCCTGTGGGTGCAATTACACCCCGAGTTCGCCTGCGACCGGGCCTGTGGATCGCCGCACGATGAGGGTCGGGGATACGGAGATCTGGCAGAAGGCCTCGTCCTCGGGAGGAGCATGCCGCGAGAGCCGCTCGGTCAATTCCCTGACGGCCATTTCGCCCAATGCCCGGGCGGGGAAACGGGCGGTCGTGAGCGGCACTTCGCAGAACCGGGCCCATTCGACATCGTCGAAACCGGTCACCGAAACGGCATCCGGAACGCGCAGGCTCCGCTCCCGGAGCATCCGCAGACCGCCAACCGCCATGTAGTCGTTCGGATACATGGCGGCCGTGAATCTTATCCCGCTGTCGAGCAACTGGCCCGTCTTCTCGTAGGCATCGTTTGGCGTCAATCCCGCCTCCACCATGAGTTCGGGATCGAAAGGTATCCCCGCGTGATTGAGGGCGTCGTGGTACGCAGCGTGTCGCCCGAACTTCTGAATACGGTGGAAGGGCTGTGAGAGGTAGGCGATACGCCGGTGCCCCAGGGCGATCAGGTGCTCCGCGACCAGGCGTGTGCCCTCATAGACCGAGGTCGTGATCCGGGCCGTCGGGTAGTCCTTGATGCTGTCCACGATGGAGATGACGGGTGTCCTGCGGCGCTGGAAGGCGCGGAGCAACGAGGTATTGGGGTAGGTTCCATCCTGGCTGCGGGCGATGGGGACAAGGATAAGACCGTCGACGCCGTGTTCCAGCAGCATTTGAAGGTGCCGAGCCTCGTCGCTGGGGTCGTCTCCGGTGACGCAGAGCATGAGCCGATAGCCCTTGGCGGCCGCAGTGCTTTCGATGCCGCAGACAATCTCGGCGAAGAACGGATTCTTGATGTCGGTGACCAGGAAGCCAAGGATCATGCTGCGTCGGGCGCGCAAGGCAGCCGCCTGGCGGTTAGGAATGTAGCCCAGACGGTTGGCGATTCTGAGGATCCGCTTTCTGGTATCTGTGGAGACGCCACGGGTGCCGCACAGGGCGTAGGAGACCGTCGCGCAACTGACCCCGGCCTCTTGGGCGATGTCCTGGAGGCGTACCGCTGGTTTGATGTCCTTCCTCGGCATATCTGAATCCTTTAGGTCAACTGCCCTATTATACCCGTTTGCTGGTCGCCCCACAAAAGGGCCCCCCCCGGGAGTTGGCTCGTGGGGTGGTGATTGCGGCCGGTGGCCAGATCCTGGAGAACGGCCGAGCGGGCCTGGGCGACCACCTGCGAGACTCGGCAGGTAATCCAAGGAACCCAGGGCGGGAGTAGTTGAGGCCACTTCGTTCATAAAATGTTTTATTAAAGATATTTATGATCAATCGAGTGTTGGGTGGCGGTATTGTATGACACGAACGCGGCTTGCGACTTGCACGGCCGGTTTCGGGTCGCTATGCTGGAGGTTGGGCTGGAGCTCGCCAGGAGTACGCCCTGACGTTCTTTGCATGTCCGTGACTGAAGAAGGGAAGAGCGACGAGGGCTAGGACCTCGAATCGGGTGTTAAACGATTAAGTCAAAACCTCTCAACAGCCGCCGACGGCGGAGGAGAAGCGAACATGTCACGAATCAACGGATGGTGGATTGGGATAGTAGTGTCGAGTGCGTTGAGCCAAGCCTACGCCGCCGACGTCGCTTTGTGGCGATTCGACGCCGACGGAAAAGCGGCGGGGCAGGCCGCCGGCGTCATTGTGGATTCCTTGGGCGGGCACAACGGCACCGCGAGCGGTACTCCGGGATCTGCGGTGTACAGCAGCGGTACTCCACATGTCTGTCCGAAAGTGCCCGCAACTCCAGGCGAGGCCACGCCGCCCACCGTCTTGATGCACGGCGGGCAGACGAACGGACTCTCGCTCGAGTTCTCGTCGGCGTCTTCACAGTACATCAGCGTGTCTGACGCCCCCGAGTTGAGGATGGGATCAAGTGCGACCTTCACCGTTGAGGGCTGGGTCAAACTGGCTGCACTGCCGACGACTGCATCGGGACGCCAGTGGCTGGTCCACAAAAGTGCCGGAACCGATGGTACCACCGACTACGGAGTCCTGGTAGGCGGAGCCGATCTCGCGACTTCCAGTCGGACCTGGTACAATGTGCAGGATCCTGCCCATGAGTTCACCGGCGGCGAACTCGTACTCGTCTTTGGAGACGGAGCGACACTGCAGAATGCAGTCAGCAATCTCACTATCGGTGACACAGAGTGGCATCATGTGATGGTCTCCTACAATGGTGTCAAGCACGAGGTCGTCTTCATGCTTGACTATGCGGCCGAACTGCTGCAGAACGTGACGCCGGCCAACGTGGGGGGCACGGGGCGACTCATCATCGGCGGATACTCGACGGGCGCGGGCGCGGACCAGACTCTCAACGGTAAGCTGGACGAGGTTCGCATCGCCAATCACTCATTGTCCGGGAGCCCGGACAGCGTTGGCATTCCCTCCAATCTTCTCAGCGTTATCCCGAAGTGGTGGTGGAACACCGAAGGCGGCTTTCCGGCCGGCTGCTTCAACGCGAACGCTGGCCGCACCTGGCGATTCCGCTCAGGTACGTGGAAGGATGACCAGAACGCGGGTGTCTACTGGGACTCATTGAACCTGGACCCAGGCAATCTGATGTTCAAGCTGGTCGATGCCGACGCCGTGGTCTACAGCAACGGAGCAAAGAGCTACATCATGTTCGACGAGACCACGGGCGGAGGTGCGAGAACCGACATTGCCCCGGACGAACGGTCCGCGGGGGCGACATTCGTGACCAGGTTCAGAATTAACTCGTACACCAAGAATGTGCCGATTGGCACTGACGTCGATCGCTGCCTCAAGTGGATTCGCCTCGACATGAAACCCAAAGGAGGGACGGACACCCAGCTGTTCTGGGAGGTGTCCTACACTGATCGGGTGAGTATGACCGGAATCTCCCTGTACAGAAACGAGCAGAGCCCGCGCGTGAGGATCACCGATGATTTGACGGGCAGCGGCTGGCACGTGCTGCACGCCGCCGCCTACGTTGATCCGGATGGCGTATCCCACATGATCACCTGGCTGGATGGGAACAAGATCGACGAATGGAGGACCACCGATGTGCCGCCGATCACGCTCACAACCTGCTACTTTGGTGAGAATGACAACAACAGGGCTACGACGCAAACCATCGACAACGAGTTCGACTACGTCCGGTTCTCGGCCGACGCCGCCTGGACGCCGGACGGGACACTTCTTACCCCGGAGGGCACCTTCACGGATCTGTGCGCCAACGGCCTGGACGATGACGGCAACGGGCTGACCGACTGTGCTGATCCGAGCTGCACGGCCAAAGAGGTCTGCAAGTGTTACCCGCATGCCCTCTGGGCGGACCAGGATGACGACGGCGATGTCGACTCGGCCGACTTCGGCGTGTTCCAGGTCTGTTTCAGCGGCGAGGATCCCGCCGCCGAGGACTGCCTATGCCTGGACCGCAACAACGACGGCAAGGTGAACAAGACGGATTTCTCGGATTACTTCGTCAAGTGCGTGGGTGGTCCCAATCTCCCCGTTCCACTCACCTGCCCGCAATGATGGTTGTTTGTGCAGGGGACAGGTCCTGGAGCCGGTGGAGTGAATGATTCGGTCCCTTTGTGAACAGGAGTACCTGAAATGAACTTCCACTACTGCCGGTCGGCCAGGGCCGGCTTCACCCTGATTGAAGTCCTTGTTGTCGTCGCCATCATCGCCCTACTGATCTCGGTGCTGCTTCCCTCGCTGCACAAAGCTCGCGAGCAGGCCAAGGTCATGATCTGCAAGACCCGGCTCGGTCAGCTATATCGCGGCCATACGTTCTACGCGGCCGATGATCGACTTGGTCAGTTTCCCCACTGGAGCTGGTGGCTTTTCGACGGTGCCGGGCACAACGAGGCGAAGGTCGACTACTACCCAAAGGCCGACGTGTACGCCAAGACCGGCGGCGTGCGGTCTCCCGATTCCCGTGCGTGGGTAACCTACGGTGATATCTACAGGTACATTAAAGACCCTGAGGTGTACTTCTGCCCGGGCGACACCATGGTCCGACCACAGCCTTATTCGATCGGCAGCGGCAAGAATGGGAACGGCAGTTACCCGATCCACAGCTTCGTGAGGGTGGTCGATCCTAACTTCTTCATACAGAAGAAGATCGATGGAGCGGATGTCAACAACGGTCAACTCCAGCCTGGTGATTTCATCAATCCCGACAAGTTGCGTCCCGGCGTCTTCAATGGCAACAGTGAAAGCCTACCTCAGGTGAGGAATTTCCAGTCGATTCCCTGCCGTGTCGGCATGATGTACGAGGAGGACCAGGGCCTTGGTGATATCGCCATGACCAAGAC
The DNA here is from genome assembly GCA_018003015.1 of Phycisphaerae bacterium. Lineage (NCBI taxonomy): Bacteria > Pseudomonadati > Planctomycetota > Phycisphaerae > Phycisphaerae bacterium. Next base: position 20,345 of record JAGNEZ010000080.1, read on the forward strand.
CTCCACCCTCAATGATGGGCATAGTAGCGTCGTGGTCTATACCGACTACATGTCGGCTCGTCATGAACGCCGCGGACATCTGCTGTTCTTCGACGGCCATGCCGAGTTGTGCAACACGGATCGGTGGAACAACTACAGCAAGGACAAGTACGTGCTCTACCGCGTCCTTGGCGCAGGTAGCGCCAGTCCTCCGAAACCCTGATGGCGGAACAACTGGGGTGTGAGCCGAGAATCGAACAAGTTAGGGGCACGCGGTCGTGGCCGGGGACGCGGTTTGCTCATCTTTGGTGGAGTCGGGGTGGTCTGCGTGGCGGGCAAGCGAGGCAGTGCGTACTGGGCTACGCTTATTGCCGTACCCGAGTATCCGCCATCACATCCAGATGTTCCTGAAGACGGTCATGAGCAGCCGACGGGGGCACTAATGCACAATGGCCACGGCACACGGGGCATAGGCCAGCACCCACTTCGCTTCAGCGCGGGACATCAATCGCTCGTACCAATCACCGCCATGAATCGACATGACGATCAGATCAACTCCCTGCGCCGCCGCTTCACGAACGACGTGGGGGGCCGGGCGACCGACGAGGGCCTTGGTTTCTAAGGAGATACCACTGGACTTCGCGACCTCATGCATCCCCATGAATGCCACGTCAAAGTGCTCGGTGCCTGATCCCATTCGCCCCACCATCTCGAGCGCTGTTGTTGGGGCCCCCGAGGGCGTGACTACCGCCAGCACGGAGACGGTTGGCCGGCAACCAACTTGCAGCACCCCCTCCCCAGGGCCGGCCCGAGACCGGTTCGTGAGGAAAACTCACAGGCTCATCAGAATCTCACAGGTGGAGTGAATAACATGGCAGAAAAACCAGCGAAGACCCCCTTGCAAGGACAGAGAACATCTTCGCTGCCCAATTCAACGTCGGCCAATGGCGGTGAAACGACTGAGCAGGGTCGGCTTGGGCATCATGTCGCCCGATGGCGTACAATTTGCCCAGTTGCCAGGAAGACGACATCCTCGGCTATGTTAGTGGCGTGATCGGCGATCCGTTCCAGATTCTTGGCTACTGACAGGATGTCCATGTGCATGGCCATCCGTTCCGGGGACTGACCTGCCTGCGTCACCATCTTCTGAACGAACTGCCCGTAGAGGGCATCCACCAGGTCGTCGTCAGCCAGGACCTCGCGGGCCGCGCTGCCGTCTTCGGATGTGAAGGCGTGAATGGCCTTGCGCAGGCTTCGTCGAACCAGAGGGATGAGGTCCTTCAGTTCGGTATCCAGGGGGAGAGGCGTCTTAGGGTCGAGATGTCTGGCTCGTTCGGCGATGTTCACCGCGCAATCCGCGACACGTTCCAGATCACTGTTGGCTTTCAAGATCGTGCACAGAAGGCGGATGTCCACACCCACCGGCTGGAAGAGAGCCATCAAGCGGATAACTTCGGATTCGACCTGTACCTCCTCAGTGTCTACGTCCTCGTCACGGTGGATGACTCGCCGGGCGAGGTTGTGGTCGATCTGAAGCGCTGCTTCGCAGGATTCTGCGACCATGTCTTCGACTAGACTGGCCATGCGGAATGATCGACGGCGGAGATCGTCCAACAGATTCGCGAAATGTGCGCTCATGGGGTCATCCGAACCGGCCAGTGATGTAGTCCTGGGTGCGCTGATCGGCCGGCCGGGTGAACAGCGTATCAGTAGCATCCACCTCGATGAGCTCGCCCATGTACATGAAGGCGGTCCGATCAGAAACACGGGCGGCCTGTTGCATGTTGTGCGTGACCAGGGCGACCGTGTAGCTCGCTTTCAGCTCGTCAATGAGATCCTCGATTCGGGCGGTGGCGATCGGATCAAGAGCCGAACAGGGCTCATCCATCAGCAAGACCTCGGGTTGCAGGGCGATGGCCCGGGCGATGCAGAGCCGCTGCTGCTGGCCGCCGGAGAGGGCAAAGGCGCTCTCATCGAGTTTGTCCCGGACTTCGTCCCACAGGGCCGCCTGTCTCAACGACTGCTCAACAAGTTCTTCGATATTGCCACGGTAGCCGTTGATCGTCGCTCCCCAGGCCACGTTACGGAAGATCGACTTGGGGAACGGATTGGGTTTCTGGAAGACCATGCCAATGCGCCGACGTAGTTCTACTGGGTCGGTTCTCGTATCGTGGATGTCCTGGCCCAGATAGTAGGCCTTGCCACTGACCGTCATGTGGGGGATGAAGTCGTTCATGCGGTTGAACGCCCGAAGCAGCGTACTCTTGCCGCATCCAGACGGTCCGATGATGGCCGTCACCTGCTTCTCGAGAATCTCCAGGGTTGCCCCACGTACGGCGCTGAAGTCGCCGTATCGGATGGTGAAGGACTCGGTTCGGAGAACAGGGCGAGCCGTCGTGGTCTCGGTTGGGTCGGAGTGGTTTGCACTGGCCGCCGGAGTTAGAGACTGTCTGATCCTGGGCAACCGAACCTGAGGAACAGGCAGCTTCGGGCCGGATCCACGGTTCTTTGTCATGCTCGTGGGTTTCTCTGTCACAATCACCACGTCGCCTTCCTTTGCTGCCATCCGCGAATCGCGATGGCTACAGCGTTGATAGACAAGAGGATCGCCAGCAGCACGATGATGGCACCGGCCGCGAGTCGATGGAACTCGGCCTGCGGCTGATCGCACCAATTGAAGATCTGGATCGGCAGGGCGGTGAAGGCATCACCGAGCCCGCTCGGCACGAAGGCGATGTATGCCTGAGCACCGATCATGACCAGCGGGGCGGCTTCTCCGATCGCTCGCGAGATCGCCAGAATCACGCCGGTTGCGATACCGGGCAGCGCGGCCGGCAGAACGTGATGCCACACCATCTGCCAGCGCGTTGCCCCCAGGGCATATGCGGCCTGGCGTATGGAGTTGGGCACCGCCGCCAGAGCTTCCTGTGAGGCGATGATGATGACCGGCAGCACAAGCAGGGCCATGGTGAGGCCGCCGGCCAGCACACTTCGCCCCATGGCCATCCAGCGGATGAAGATCGCTAGGCCGAGGATGCCGTACACGATCGACGGCACGCCAGCCAGGTTGGTGATGTTGAGTTGAATGAAACGGGTAAAGCGGGTCTTTGTTGCGTATTCCTCAAGGTAGACCGCCGCCCCCAGGCCCAATGGCACGGAAACCCCCGCGGTGATTATGATCAGCCAGATTGTGCCCCAGAGGGCGCTCTTGATGCCCGCCTTCTCCGGAAACATGATCGACGGGAAGTTGGTGAGGAACTGGAGGCTGATGCACTGCCAGCCATCCATGGCCACTCGTCCGAGCAGAAGGGCCAGAATACCCACGCCGGCGAAGGTCAAGGCCAGACACAGCCCGGAGAACAGCCGGCCGATGGCTCGGCGTCGAGCCAGTCGGGGTTCGAACCTGGCCGGGGCCTCGGTCACTCGTACACCTCCCGGAATCGACCGAGAATCTGCTGGGCGAGTAGATTGATGGCAAGCGTGATCAGGAACAGGGCCATGCCCACGGCGAAGATGGTCTGGTATTCCACTGTTCCGGCGGGCGTGTCCCCCAGACTCACCTGTACGATGTAGCCGGTCATGGTCTGAATGCTCTCGAGCGGATTAAGCGTCAGTTTGGGTGTCATGCCGGCGGCTAGGGCGACGGCCATGGTCTCCCCGATCGCTCGGGCCAGGGCTAGGAAAACGGATGCGGCGACGCCGGAGAGGGCGGCGGGTAGCACGATCCTGGTTGAGACCTCCAGTCGGGTGGCGGACAGAGTAAGCGCCCACCAGAACCATTATTGACGAGCCGGCTATCCTGACGCACGTGTTGCTGGTGTGAGTTTGCACGTTCAGGAGAGTCTGCATGCCTCGTTCAACGGATACCCGGAAGCTGGCGTTGTGG
>JAGNEZ010000081.1 GCA_018003015.1 Phycisphaerae bacterium
AACTTGGCGCCGCACGCTGCCAAGGTCGCCGCTGGTCTGCGGAGGAACGGAACATGCGTCAGGTTTGGGCCATTCCAGCGGTCGTGTGGATGGTGCTGGCCGGGGCCGCAGGGCTTCAGGCGGCGGTAATCGCCACACCTCCACCTACGATAGTCACGTCGTGCATCGGACTCCTCGAGCGTCGCAATCACGCGGCACTCACTTCGCACCGCGAGCCACCATGAGGTCCAGATCCTCCTTGAGGCTCTGGAGATCTTCCTCGTGCTCGACCTCCTGCTCGAGGATCTTCAGGGCCATGTTGTAGGTAACCATGTCCCTGTCCTTCGTGACTTCCACGAGGTGTTTGTATGCCGTGATGGCGCATTGCTCGCCGGCAATGTCCTGGTCCAGAAGAACAGCCACGTACGGGTCCTCGGGGGCGTCGTAGGCGCAAGGGCTCTGTTCGTATCATCCCTTCGGTTTCGTCACGGGCGTGTCGCCGAGCTTCCATACAGCCACGTCACCTCCTGTGGGAATCTCGATGACTCCCGGCGATGCGGTCGCACGCTTGGCCCCAGTCTTTTGCGAAGACCAGTTCTCGGAGGGGTTTACGCTGACGCGGGGTGGAATCGCGTTGCCTGTATTCGGCGGGCAGCCCCGATGGTGTACCCGGATACCCGATCGCTAGAGCCGTCGCGACCTCGAAGTCGTCCGGTATCCTGTAGGCCGCGCGGGCCTTTTCCGGATGTATACCACCCATCTGGTGGACCATTAATCCGCGGGCGCCGGCCTCGAAGGTTAAGCTCGCTGACGCCGCCCCCAGGTCGTGCAGGGCGACCCGGTTCGGGGCCCCGTTGCGCGAGAAGGTTCGCTTGGCGATCCCCAGTGTGAGCACCGGCGCGAAGCGAGCCCAAGCCTGGTTGGCCTCAACCAGGCAGGACAGCAGCTGGTCGAACGCCTCGGGATCGTCACGGGTCGCCACGATGTAGCGCCAAGGTTGCTCGTTGTACGATGATGCGGCCCAGCGGGCGGCTTCAAATAGCGACTTCAAATCCTCCGGCGGCACGGGGGTTTCTGCGAAACCGCAGGGGCTCCACCGCTGTGCCAGTATCTTGTGGATCGGATGGTCAGTTGTTGCGAGCCTGTTCACAGCGTCATCTTCCTGCATCATATGGCATCTCCGCCCGACAGTAAGTTGTTCGCTCTTTCCGGTCGCTTCTGCCGTCTCAGGTTCTTGAATGCACTGAGGACTCTGGCCCGGGAGGCGGCACGGTCGAGACTCAGGCCTGAGTACCTGGAACCAAGCGACTTGATACCGTCGGCGTCATGCAAGGCGCGCGGCGGGGCATCGGCCAGTTCCGGCACAAACCGCCGGATGTACTCGCCGTCGGGATCGTATCGTTTGCTTTGGTTGAACGGATTGAAGATGCGGAAATACGGAGCTGCGTCGGTGCCCGTCGAGGCGGACCACTGCCAGCCGCCGTTGTTGCTGGCAAAGTCTCCGTCCACCAGATGCTGCATGAAGTGCCGCTCACCCCATCGCCAGTCGATGAGCAGGTCCTTGGTCAGAAACATAGCCACGATCATCCGCACCCGGTTGTGCATCCAGCCGGTCTCGGCAAGCTGCCGCATGCCGGCATCGACGATCGGCACGCCTGTTCGACCTTCGCACCAGGCCTGGAACTGGGCTTCATCCTCCCGCCACATGAGCCGATCCGTCTCCAGCCGGAACGGCCTGTTCATGCAGACCTGCGGGAAACCGATCAGGATGTGGCGATAGAACTCGCGCCAGATCAACTCGCTGACCCAGGTTATCGCCCCTTTGCCGCCGGCATCCAACCGTCCGTCATTGGCTCCCAAAGCGGCGACGAGGCACTGCCGGGCAGACAATGCGCCGCACGTCAGGTACGGTGAAAGCTCGCTAGTACCCGATTCGGCGGGCAAATCCCGCTTCACGTGATAATCGCCGATCCGCCTCGATATGAACAACCTCAACCTCTTCTGGGCCTCCTTCTCGCCTCCGGGCCAGAGGTTGGCGTGGGCCGACCTCGCGAAGCCGCCGACCGAACCGGGCACGGGATCGGGCCGCATGGCCGTGGGCCTCTGCTTGCGGGGCTTCGGGCAGATCGGAAGCGGCCCATCCTCCTTCACGGTCTCCAGCCATTTGCGTCTGAAGGGCGTGAATACCGTGTACCAGTTGCCTGAGGTCGTTCGCAGCGCCGACACATCCAGGATCGTCTGATCCGTGAAGGCATGAACGGTCAAACCGGTTTTCTCGAAGAGCCTCCTGGCCTCCGCATCGCGCCGACGTTCGTTGACCTCGTACTCCCGGTTGAAGAACAGTCCGCTGCATTTGTGCCTTCTTGCGATGTCCAGGAGCTTCCCCGGAACCGCCGCGAAACGTGGTGACTCGACCAGCATGAGCGGGATATTGAGTTCGCTCAGCGATCGGGAGAGAGCCCGGAGATTACACAGGACGAGATCAACCTTCATCGGACCCCAACCGTGGTCGGACCACTGCCCGGGGCACAGGGCGAAGACTGCGATGACGCCCTCGTCGGCGGACCTGCATGCATGATAAAGCGCCGTGTTATCGCTGATTCGCAAGTCGGACCGGAACCACATCAATGCTGGCATACAATCACCTACTGGTGGGCGAGTCGGCACCTCAAATTCCGAACTCGCGACGACGTTGATTGGCCCAAGCGGAAATGGCCGCACGTTCCTCGTCCGTCAGGCGATCGACGTTTCGCAGCATCATACTCATTCGGCGGTTGCCGCGGAATCGCCGACGGTTTCGGTTCAGGAAGTCCCAGTAGAAGGTGCTGAAGGGGCATGCCGAAGCCCCGACGCGCTTCGCCGGATCGAAGGGGCAGTTGCGGCAGTAGTTGCTCATCCGCTCAATGTACTTGCCGCTCGCGGCGTAGGGTTTCGTGCCGACCACGCCGCCGTCGGCGTGCATGACCATGCCGAGCGTATTGGGCAGGGTCACCCAATCCACGGCGTCAACGTACATCGCGAGGTACCAGTCGCTGATCAGACGGGGATCCACGCCGGCAATGAGGGCGAAGTTGCCGGTCACCATCAACCGCTGGATGTGATGGCCGTAGCCGCAGGCCAGGACTTGGCCGATGGCCTGACTCATGCAGACCATTTCCGTCCGCCCCGTCCAGTAGAACTCCGGCAGCGTTCCGTGCTGGTCCAACTCGTTTCGCGAGTCATAACTTGCTCCCTCATGCCAGTAGATTCCGCGGATGAACTCGCGCCAGCCGATGATCTGTCGAATGAATCCTTCGACGGAGTTCAACGGAGCCTGGCCGCTTTCGCAAGCTGCCAACGCCTTGGCGACGCACTCACGGGGATCAAGCAACTTCAGGTTGAGCGAGGCGGAGAGCAGAGAGTGATACAGGAACGGTTCATTTGCCCACATCGCATCCTGGTAGGTGCCGAACTCGGCCAGCCGATTCTCCGCGAAGTCATCGAGGGCCCGGAGGGCCTGCGTGCGCGTGACCGGCCATCGAAAGCTCTGGAGCGAGCCCGGGTTATTGGGGAATCGCTCTTGGACGAGCTGAGTAACAGCCTTGGTGATGGCATCCGGCCGAGGCGAGCAAGGTTTGGGCACCTTCGGCACCCTTCTGAAAACCCCGCGGTTGTCTTCGTCGAAGTTCCAGACTCCGCCGATCGGTCGGCTGCTCTCGTCCATCAGAACGCCGAGCCGACGACGCTGCTCGCGGTAGAAATGCTCCATCACGGGTTGTCTGCGGTCGGCCATCCAGGCATCGAAATCCTCCAGGTCGACCAGGAAGTGCCGGTCAGGCCGCGTCTCGAGGGGGACTCTTGCTGCCCTTGTTGCGTCCTCGATCAGGTTCTTCACCCGCCACTCGCCCGGATGCGTGCAAAGCAGATGCTCCGGCTTCAGGTCGCGGACCGCCCTCTCGATCTCACCGCTGAAGGACTGCGTGTTCTCGGGGTCTTCGAGGCGAATGTACCGCACGCGGTGGCCGCGTCGGGCGAGATCCATCGCGAAATGGCGCATCGCCGAGAGGAACAGGACGGTCCGCTGCTTGTGACTCGGAACGTGTGTGGATTCCTCGCTGACCTCCATCATCAGAATTGCGTCTCGCGACTTATGGAGATGCGTCATTGCCTCCGCATGCGGGTTCAACTGGTCGCCCAGAACGATCGCCAGTCGGCGGACGGGCCCGCGCACGGCGAGTGTCGGCATGCAGTCATGCAGGTGACGGGTCGGTTTGAGTCTCATGGTTGCATCACCTGCAGGAACCGATCGGCATCGGGTCCGCACCTTGACGTCATGGTAGCGGGGGTGAATCGTTTGGTTCCGCACCGCGTCCGACAGGCTCCACTTGACCTGTCGGCGTCGTCCGCCCGATGGCTTCCGCCGCGCGGCGAATGCCCTTCAGCATGCCACTGAACACGACCCCGTGGAGCGGCAATACGGAGTACCAGTACGCCAGTCCCATCAGTCCTCGCGGCTTGAAACGGGCCGTCTGGACGACCATGCAGCGGCCATGGTCTTCCGGGTGCGGCTGGACCTCGAACTCCAGCGATGCCTCGCCGGGCAGCTTCATTTCGGCACGAAGTTCCAGACGCCGGTTGGGTTCGATTCCAGTCACGCGCCAGAAGTCGAGAGCTTCTCCATATCCGACCTTCTCGGGATCACGTCGGCCGCGTCTCAGGCCGGGGCCGCCGAACAGGCGGTCTAACGCACCGCGCAAGTGCCAGAGCGAATCCGCAGCGTAGTAGCCTTGTCCGCCGCCGATGCGACAAATCGCCCGAAAGACGGTATCCGCGCCGGCACTCGCCTGGATGGTCCGGCGGTCGACGAACACCTTGCCGCCCGACCAATCCGGGTCACCCGGCAAGGGGCCGGCGTCAGACCAGCTCGTCTCGACATCATGCGTCTCCAGCTTGCCCAGGGCTGCGTCGATCGACTCGCGGACGGTCAGCAGCCTTTGCGGCATGAGCCGTTGCGCCTCGCCGTCACGGCAGACGACACGGTTGCGAAGGCCCTCCGCCAGGGGTCGCGCGATGCGGTGGCTGAGGGGTGTGACCAAGTGGATCCAGAGTGAGCTCAACCGTGGCGTGAGCACGGGAACGGGAATGACCCATCGCTTCCGCAGCCCGAGGGCATGAGCCATGGTCTGCATGATCTCGCGGTAGGTCATGATGTCTGGACCGCCGATGTCGATTGTCTTCCCGACAGTCGCGGGCTCGTTGAGGCAAGCGACCAGGTAGTGGAGCACGTTCCGGACCGCGATGGGTTGGGCTTCCGTCGATACCCATCGGGGGGTGATCATGATCGGAAGCCGCTCGACCAGATACCGCAGGATTTCGAACGAGGCTGAGCCGGAGCCGATGATCATGGCAGCCCGAAATACCGTGACCGGCACACAACCCGAGGCCAGGGCTGTCTCAACCTCCCGTCGTGAAGCGAGATGTTCACTCAGCTTGTCGCCGATCTCTCCCAGGCCTCCGAGATAGATGATCCGTTCAAGGCCGGCCGCCTCGGCCGCCTTCGCAAAGCCCCGGGCCAGAAGACGGTCGTGTTCACGGTAATCTGCACCGGCCACCATCATCGAGTGCACCAGGTAGTATGCTGTGCAGCAGCCTTCGATTGCCGCGCGGAGCGCATCGGGATCATCGATGTCACAGCGTATGATCTCGACGTTCGGCCTTTCGGCCCACGGCCGGCCGCTGAGTTTGCGGGGCTCACGCGCGAGACACCGGATCCGATAGCCTGCCTCCAGGAGACGGGGTGCCAGGCGCCCCCCGATGTAACCGGTGGCCCCGGTGACAAGCACGGGCTTCGATGGAGTGGTCTCCGGTATCGGATTGCTCATTGCATCAGCCCGGGTGGTTCAGTGTCCGCGTGAAGGAAATCAGGTGCCGCAGCGTGTCGCCGTGGGCCGCGTACTGGATTGCCCGCCGGATCTCCGCCGTCAGCGCCCTCCCCCCTACTACGACGGGGACGCCGCACTCGACGGCGGTTTCGTACAGCTTCGAGCAGCCGGCCAGGAAATCGGGTACCGAGGGAATCGTCGAGACGCTCAGCCAGGAGAGGCGCGGCCGGACGGCGCGGATCGCCGCGCAGAGCGTTGAGAACGGATGCCCGATTCCGTAGGAGTCGGCCCGCCAGCCTGCCTCTCGCAAGGCAATCTCCACCATCAGCGTGGGGATGGTGTAAGGGTCGCCTTCGAGTGTGCCTCCGATGGCCTGCGGCGCCGAGTCCGAAAGCGACGGCAACAGCCGTCGCAGCTGATGGAGGACACGCATGCAAACCTCACAGCCCCGCCGCTCCTCGTACACCTCGATTTCTCCGTGCTGCCAGCGCGCCCCGATGTCGTGGAAAGCAGGAGCAATCACCTGATCGCAGATGTCGCACGCGGCATGCCCGGCGAGGTACAGGTCAAAGACCAGCTGCGTAACCTGCGGTTCGTCCCCGGTCTCAAGGGCCGACCGCATCTGCGACCTAGCCCGCTCGATGGTCTCCTTGCCTCGGCCCGCGGTCGCGGGGAGTCCGAGCACCTCGGGCCGGACAATGGGGTAGCCCGTCTGCCGGAGGAACTGCATGACACCATTGAGGGGAAGGCGACGGTGCCCGCCTGCGGTTCGCATGGAGGGAACGGTGCCCTTGTCGCACCAGCGTTTGAGCGACGCCTCGCTTACCCCGATGGACCGGGCAACCTGTTTGGGTGTCAGCAAGTCTCGCATACCAGCCCTCGTATGAACGATTTGACTGATTATAGACCACGGAGCCGAAGCCCACAAGCCCTGCTGGAGAATCCCTTGTAGGCGATGCCCAACCACATTAGATCATACGTGATTACCAAGTAACGACTTATGATTACCCTTGTCAGAACTTGAACGTTTTGCACGGTTTTCCTCCTTGCCTTTGGTTTGGACGGTCCTATAGTGCCTTTGAACGATATGAACGAATCTGGAGCAGGGCATGATCGCTGAACACAGGGATATTGTCGTAGTGGACCCTGAGGGTGTCGCAACCGGTCGACAGACCAAACCGGGCACCTTCATCGATCTGGAGCGGGCCGAGATGGCCGTGAGGAACTTGCTCATGGCCCTCGTCGATGATCCGGACCGAGAGGGCTTGGCCGACACTCCCCAACGCGTCGCGAAGATGTACCGTGAGCTCTTCACCGGCATCTCTGCGGATCCGGCTGTGCACCTCAAGCGCGTCTTTCACGAGCAGTACGACGAGGTCGTCCTGTTGCGAGACATTGGTTTAATGGCGTACGTTTCAGTTGTCTCGTTGGCTCTGTTTGTTACCAACGCGCAGGGCGGCGACGGATGCGCGACAAAGGCGAAAGCCACGGCTTGCACCGGTTCGAAGGACATCGTCGATACCGCGGTCTTGGCCGGGTCCTTCAACACACTTGCCACGGCCCTCAAGGCAGCGGGCCTGGTCGCCTCGTTGAAGGGCAAAGGCCCTTTCACCGTATTTACGCCGATGGACGAGGCATTTGCGAAATTGCCCAAGGGCACCGTGGAGGGACTCCTGAAGGACCTCCCGAAGCTCCGGTCCGTTTTGAAGTACCCTGTGGTTCCGGGAAAACGGATGGCTGCCGACGCGGCTTGACAGTAGAATCAGGGCCACGGAGACCTGACGCATGAAACGCAGAACGGTCTGTCTGAACTCGACGGTTTTTCTCGCGGTGTTTGGCGGCGCCCAGGTGGCCTCGGCCCATTTGCCGATCTTCGACGACGGCACGGCCGTGGACGCTGAGCACGCCCTGGTCGTCTCGGACATCGGCCTCTCGCAGGTCGTTTACCACGAGGTGACAGAGCCGGTGCAGCCGCTGTGGATCGCGTTTGATGCGGTGGCGGGACAGGAGCTCTACTTCAACCCGGGCGTGCCGGCCATCGATCGCTTGAAGGACTATCGGCCCGCGTTCGCGCTCGTCGGGCCTGGGTTGCCCGCGGCGACCTTGCCGTTCACCATCCCTGGCGGTGATGGAGCCAAGATCTACCCGACGACCGACATCACTGATCCCGAGTTCTTCCATGAGCCGTTCAGCGGAACCGACTCCTGGATCCTCTTTAAAGAGATGGTGACGCTGCCGCAGTCCGGGCGATACTACCTGGTCGGCTACGTGCCCACTGGCCAGCCGGGTAGGTTCTGGGTCGCGATCGGCAAGCGGGAGGAGTTCGGGCCCGATGCCACTGCCACGCTCCCGCAGGACATCGCCCAGGTCCGTTCGTTTCACGAGTCGAGCGCCACCACCGCTCCCTGCTTCCTGATTCCGGTGGCGTTCGTGGGAACATTTTACGGTGTCCGTTTCATTTCGCGACGAAGGACGGCATCGAGCTCTTCAGAGCGTCCAGCATAAGCAGCGATGGCGGGTTCCCTCGCTTCTAAAAACGAGATGCAGGAGACAGCATTATGTTCTTAAAGATTCTACTGATTCCCATGCCGGTAGTTACACTGGTCATTGGATGCGGGGCGTTTTATCCCCCGCTGGATGTGGTCGAGTCTGTGGATCTGACCCAGTACGCGGGCAAGTGGTATGAGATTGCCCGTTATCCCACGTTTTTCCAGGCCGCCTGTGCGAGTTCCACAGCGGAGTACACCGCGCGCGACGACGGCAAGATCGGTGTATTCAACACCTGTCTCGCCGCAGACGGCACCACGGTTTCGACCATCGAAGGCGTTGCCGAAGTTGTCGATGCGTCCACCAACGCCAAGCTTGTGGTGAGCTTCCCGAACGTGCCGATCCCCGGACCATATTGGATCATTGAGCTCGACCCGGCGTACCAGTATGCGGTTGTCGGCGATCCGTACCGTTCCACGCTGTTTATCCTCAGCCGCACACCCACCTTGGACCAGACGACGCTCGATGGCATTCTGAACCGTTTGCCCAGCCAAGGTTACGACCCCGGGCGACTGATTTACGATGCGCCGGTTACTGCGCAATAGGGCTCCGCTCATGACCTACCAGATCACTGACGAGTTGTGCGCCGCACCGATTCCTGCGCCGGGCGCCTCGCATCGTGGATCACGAGCCCCAGCAGAGCAGCTCTTGAGGTTGCCTCTGCGATTGATCATTCGCTGCAGTCGGTTGTTCCGAGAAAGGAGGTTTCAAATGATGACGTCGGTTCGTCAGGTCTTGAGACGTACAGCAGCGGTTGCCAGCTGCCTATTCTTTGTTGGATGTACGAATCCGACTGGATGCTCGAATCCGCTCCCCTGGCCGGAGAGTCCGCTGTATGAAACGCCGACCAACGATCCGGATTGGGTCGCACCCGCCAGCAAGGAAGAGGCCATGGCGGCCATGGCGGGACATTATGCCCACTACGACATTGTTGCCTACGAGGGCGAGACGGTTAATGGCCTGCTATCCTCTTTCATCGTCTCGTACGGCTTCACGGACCTGGTCATCGAAGACGGAGAACTGGTCGCGTACGACCGCTTCTGCCATGCCGAGTATATCGCCAACCAGCCCTTCGACACGATCTTCTCGGATGCAGCCACACAGGCAATTCAGCCTCCTGGTGCAATCGTCGACGTGTATGAGGAGAATGGCGTATGGAGACTCTACCGTCCCCCGACGCCGACGCTCAACGGCATTGACGGTGACCCGAGCGTGCCGCTTTCGATGGACCGCAATGATCCCCTGTTGAGCGACGACGACAACGACGGAAAGCCGGGGGTGACTGTGTTCGTGAGGTTGTTCGGCTTCATCGAGGGAGAGATCTATATCGCCCGGCGCGAGATATTCCAGAACGATTTGACGCTCTTCTCCGATGGTAGCCTGCGAGGCAACGTCATCGACGACTCGGAACAGCTCGTGATTGGAGCATCGCTCGCGATTCTGGACACGCCCAACAACCCGCCCCAGAGGCGCGATCCCGGCCTGAATCCGATCGTTCTGATTCCGATTCCCGCCGACCTCGACACCTGTGAAGAACTCATGGCGAATCGTGATTCACTGTTTCCTCCTGAGCCTGAATTCTAACGGATATGTGAATCGAGCATAAGTGAACAGCATACATCATGCTATTGTGGCTCAACTCCTGTCGGCGAGTATGCGGGGGTGAATGTCATAACCCGCGTACCCGGAGCGTCCAATGCCGCGATGCCGCTCGAAGTTGATGCTGCTTTTCGACAGGCCGCCAGAGAATTCAATTTCGCCTATGAGGACATGTGTATCACGGATCAGTCCCAATGCCCTCCCGTAACGGCGGAAGAGGAGGTGCAGGACTGGGTCGATGGGTTGTGAGCGGTGGTCAAGTGGCAGGCCGCTCAAGAGCTGGCGAGACAATTGGTGTCCATTGAACGAACCGCATGGCCAGCCAAATTCGTGATGTCGGGGATTCAGGCAGATGTTGTGGCAGAGGCCGGCGCGCTGAGAATCGGAGGTGAGCAGGTGTTGGCAACATCGTACTGTTCGTCACCGCTGAAGTTGGGCCTGTTGAGTATCCCGCTGTTGCTTGTGGCTTCCTGTGCCCAGAGCCGGCCGGCTGTGCCGTCCAATGCTTCGGTACCTCAGCAGGAGCCGACCATGGCCAAGCCTTTCTGGATTCGCGAGGCAAAACTCCCCGAGGGTTTTCCGCTACCCGGGCCGGTGGGCACAGTGGTCATCAAGGAGTACCCGTCTTACCGGATGGCTAGGTTCGCCGCTTGGGAAGGGCAGCCGGCCCATCAGGACACGATGTTCTGGCCGCTGTTCAAGCACATTCAGCGAAACAACATTGCGATGACCGCACCGGTCGAGATCGGCTACCCCGCTGCACTCGCGACCCGGCCCGACGCTGCTGATCGGGCGGAGCCGGTGTCCATGGCCTTCTTGTATCGGCAGCCTACGCTGGGCACGACCGGCGCCGACCAAGCCGATACCCGCGTCGTCGTCGTGGACGTGCCGGCGATGACCGTCCTGTCGGTCGGGATGCGTGGCGACTACACGAAAAGCCGTCTGGCCAATGCCCTCGGCCTCCTCGCCAAGTGGATGGCTGAGAACCCAGGCTGCGTAGAGGTCGTCGGAAAACCGCGATACCTCGGCTACAACAGTCCCACGGTGCCGAGCTTCCTCCGTTATGGCGAGGTCCAGTTGCCCGTTCGCCATCTGACCCAGTCCAGTCAGCCCACACCAACGCAGCCGTGACTACCACAGTCCTCCGGCCACAAATCGCTTACCGCCATGTGCCAAGCCCTCTCTCACGACGGACAGCCTTCCGAGCTGGATGTCATCAAAAACAGCGTCAAGGAACACACGACACACTACCCACATCGAGGCGTCTTCCCTCGCAGGTCAAGGCCATACGCCCGCACCATCCGCTGGCGGGAGCGTGGTTGACTCCGGGCAGGTCAGGTGGCCAAGGCCGATGCGCTTGGTGACCTTCATGAACTCCACACGAACCTTCGTTTCCTTGGTGGCCCCAGCGTCCTTCCAGACGGACCGGCCGATCTGTCTCGCTTCCAGCCGAGTCAACGGTCCGGCCTGCCGAGCCTGAGCAGCTTCGATTCGACGAGCCGCCTCTTGTTCGAGCTGAAGCATGGAACGGTCGGTCAAGGGCACCCGGTTCTTTCCGTTTATGACGCCTCGACGAAGAATGACCGGCCCCGTCTTGCGATCGCCGATGCACTTCCGCAGCACCTGAGCAACTTCGGGGAGCAACGGCACGTCCCGGAGATTCCGGGTCTTGATCTGCCAGTACAGCCGTGGCTTGTTGGTGATTCGGATCACGTTGTTGTCCAGGTCGACATCGTTGTCGATGAGCAGGTGGCACAGTTCCCCCACCCGCAGGCCGGTGAAGGCGAACAGGAAGAACACGCAGAACTGCCACTCGTCGCAGCCCTTGAAGAACTCTCGCTCCTGGTCAGGTATCATCGGGCGAATCGGCTTGGCGTCTTCGACCGGCATTCGTTCGATGGCCAGGCTGGTGAACGGGTTGGGGGCATACGCCGGCAGGTGACGTTGGTCGCGGGCGAAATTGAACAAGGCTCGTGCGGTCTCCAACGTGAAGATCACGCCCTTGTCTCGCATGGTTCGCTTGGTGGCACCCTTGCAGCCGTTGGGCGAGACCTTGGCCGTACGCAGGTGCCGGACGAACTGCTCGGCCATGCCGCTGTCGAAGCGGTCGGCCCGCAGTCCCGGGTGATTCGCCTCGATGAACCGTTTGAGGTGTTCGATCGCCGTTCGATACCGATTCACGGTGTTCACCGCCGACCGGCGAACGTGCTCATGGTGGTCGAGCCACTTTGCGATCATCGCCGTCACGGCGATCGGCTGGAACGCGAGCATGGTCGGAACGTCGTCGGCCAACTGGGCGTTGATCTTCGCCGCGACGGCCAGCGCCTCCTCGCGACTCGTGCCCACCGGCCGACGGACCGGCTTGTAGTCCCGGTGGTAGAGCCAGAACCGACCCCCACGCTGATACACGGTGACGCGGCCGACACGGCGGCGTCAGACCTTCTTGGAAGAGGCCATTCCAGAGAACCTCCCGTGCACAAATGTGCACAAACGGGAGACCCCTGAAATCGCTAATGCTTATTTGGCAATCACTTATGATTGCCGAAGGCATGAAAAACGGAGAGGGGGGGATTCGAACCCCCGGTGCACTTGCGCGCACACTGGTTTTCGAAACCAGCTCGATCAGCCACTCCGACACCTCTCCGAAACCGGATGCTCGCGTGGCGCAGGGACGTCGACGGCTGCACCTTTCATCGACCAACATGGCCCTCAAGTCACGGGGAAACGTGAGTCGGCCATAACCAACGGAGCGGTTGGCTGGGGCTCCGGAACTGGGCGATACTGGACTCGAACCAGTGACCTCTTGCATGTCGAGCAAGCACTCTAGCCAACTGAGCTAATCGCCCAAACCCATACGCAATAAGTGGTTACGTTCTTCTGCGGTTGTCAAGACCACGTCAAGAGACACCACCCCCGCCACCCGGATCCGGCTCCCTCCAATGCCGCCATGGGCACCGGGAACGGCATTCTAAGCTCCGAGGTCGGGACTCGTCAAGCCGACTATGCTCCCCCATGGGTGACGCCGCGGGGACCCGCCGGGGCCGTGCCGGCCTACAGGCGTCACGCCAAGGTGGCCGCGACGGACGGGGTGTAACGAGTCAGGCTCACTGCACCATGCCCAATCCCCCGGTCGGATCCACGAGTGCCCCGCTGCCGACGTGGCGTTCATCGGCCGCCGTTGCCAGCTGCCCGCCGAGTCGAAGCCGGGCCCCGCCCCCAGAGCCCAACGGAACCCGCGAGGACCTCTGAGCCTCCCTTAGCCCCCTACTCCGAAGACGAGGCCGAACGCTGTCCGAGGCACAGTCTCCTGGCCACGATCGCTCCGGTGGCAGCGTCTCGGCCGTAGCCGTCGGCTCCGATCTGATCGGCGAACTCCTGGGTCACCGCCGCACCACCCACGATGATGACGGGCACGGGATCGACTTCACTCTTCAGGTACCGGATCACGGAGTCCAGTTGCACAATCGTCGTGGTCAGGAGTGCACTCATGGCGACGAGCTGCACGGGGCGTTGCCGGCAGGCAGCGGCGAACTTCTCCGCAGACACATCCACGCCGAGATCGACCACTTCGAAGCCCGCGCCCTCCAGCATCATGGCGACGAGGTTTTTGCCGATATCGTGCAGATCCCCCTTGACCGTTCCGACGACCGCCGCGGCGGCCGGCTGGACGCCCTGCTGGACGAGATGCGGGCGAAGCTCCTCCATGCCGGCTTTCATGGCCTCGGCGGCGATCAGCACCTCGGGCACGAAGAACTCACACTCACGGAATCGGCGGCCGACCTCAGCCATGCCCAGCTGCAACCCCTCGACCAGGACCTCTCTGGCGGGGATACCTTGTTCGAGGGCCTGTCCGATCAATCTGGGAATGCCCTCATCGTCACCCCGGATGACACTGGCCGCAATACTGCCCAACACGCCCATGCTGTGTTCCTCCGACAGAGTCGATAGTCGGGATTATAGCCGAGGGCACCTGCTTTCCTGCAAAGGGCAGCCGCATGCAGGCCGGACAGCGAGCGAGAGTGTCTCACCCGCCACACCGTCCTGCGGAACGTCCGGTGGGTTCTCACGTGCCTTGGCGGGATCGACGTTCTGAGCCTGGGCGGGCACGCGCAGCCGCCGAACCGAGAGCCCGGCGTGGGACCCGCACCGACCGAAAAGAGAAGAGAGGAACATCACTCTGCGATCTCGCCTGAGGATCGGCGAGGGCCAGAAAATCACCCTGACACCATTTTTGGGGCCAGTCTTTCCTGGATCTTCCCGAAGATCTCGCTCACCTCGGGACTTTTTTGGAGAACCGCTCGGGCGAACTCCGTCTCCGCAAGGGAATCGATGCACCAGAGTACAGCCACCTTGGTGGCCGTATCCTGATCATGCCAGTGCTCCACCAAGTACTTCATGGTGATGAGGTGGACCAGCAAGGTTCGATCGACCGCTCGGGCGCGCTCCAGGGTCTGTCGGATGTAGAACCGCTGTCGGGCATCCAACTGATCCAGAGACTCCCTCAGAACGTTCAGGCTGGAGACGGACTGGGCGGAGAGGATGTCCTCCACATGGCGAACGATATGCTGCAGCTTCTGCAAGGAACACCCCCTTGGGTCGCGTCTCCGGTCGTTCACTGCTGCCAAGCCTGGGGCGCCGGGCCATGTACCGGTCACGCCGCCGTTCTGAAGGGCCGTCATGTCCAAGCCGAACAGTCCCGCCTCTGGCGTACCCGCCGATGGCACCGGCGAGGGGCCCCGGTCGTGGCCGGGTATTCGAATCATCGAATGAAAAGCGTAGGGTCGCCATGACCCATGAGGGCCATTGTCTTGGAAGCTGTCGGGCCAGACGCCATCACCACGACCGCAGCGGCCTCTTATGAGACGCCCTCCCGGCGCGACATCCGCGAGGGTCCGGCCTACCCGCAGGCCCTCGGAGCGGGACACGTCCGTTGCGGCGATGAGAACCTGGCGGGTCCACGGTACGCGGAGACAGCAGCGCAGCACAGGACGTCGGAACCGTCGGCCCGGGGCTCGAATTGGTGCCACACTTGAATGCCATTCCGCGTACAGGGAGGATCGATGACGTTTCGGGACCTCCGGCTGCGACCGCAAACCCATTGACAGACGGTTATTGTGTATTAGGATGGACTTACCGGGACAGAAGCAACTGATCCGGCCGGCGGTTGTCGGCCGCTCGGCGGTCGCGACGGGCAGACTGACCCGCGGGGCCTGCAGTGCCGAACCGACTACGTTGGCGGTGGGGGCTGTTCGTGAGGGAGCGGTTGTTTGCCGACCGCAGCTGACACGGATTTCATTCCGCGTGCGATCGCGGCTTGAGATTAAATCGGCAGCTCTGTGGCTACGATTGCGGCATACCAAGCGGAGGTAGAACCCATGTCGCCGGGACGAGACGCTCGCGGGGGGAAGCAACGGTACGTCGATGACAAGAATGTGCTGCTTGCCGAGCTCACGGAGAGGGGGAGCAACAGAAAAGAGATCCTCAAGGTCATTAACGTCAGCGCTCAGGGGGCGGCGCTGTGCGGCAAGAACAAGGATGACCACCCTGAGGTTCGAGCGGAGCTGGGTCTGATCAACAAGGGCCAGATCCGCATGTGGATGACCAATGGCAAATCGCGCGGCCCGATCGACATGGGGGAGTACAGGGTGGTGAGGCAGTGGAAAACCGGGCCCATTCCGGGGATCGGGATTTCTGCAGACCCGGTCAACAACAAGTGGGTGCGTTATTGCCGGTCGCAGGAGTTCGCTGAGGGGCTCCGGCGCCCGCCCGGCAACAACCAGCCCCGCCCCTGACGACACGCGATCGCGGATCGGGCTTGTGGCTGCAGGTCAGCGAGCGTTCGCTGCGCCCTCGCGAGCGGGGATTCGGAACGCGGCTGGCCGTCCGAGCGGGCCTGTCCGAAGCCATCCTTGATCCTTGCGGTTGATGGCCAACAACGACCATCAGCGATGTCCCGTGCCTTTGTCGACGCGAGCGGTTACGAGCAGGGGCCAGGTCTGGGGTTGAGATCCGGATGCAGCCGGGCATCCGGTCGACCCGAGCCGCGATCATCGCCCTGCCGGCGGCGGTCGCTGCTGTGGGCTGGCCGAAGGTCTCAGCACGGGTAGACTACTCCCCTTTGGTCAGGACGCCGGTGGTCGACCTCAAGGGTCGCGGGTTGCGATCGAGTTGTGGAGAGTGGTGAATCCCGCGGATGGCTCTGGGGGGCTGATCTCGAGGACCGAGGGAAGACGGGGAGACGCAGATGGGACCGCACAAACCGACGGGCTGGAACACCTGGGACTTTCGCGGCTTCAACCGGATGGTGTTTCTTCGGAACGGCAAGACCGAAGTGGTCGTGCAGTATGCGATCTGGGACGAGCATGTTCCGCCCCCCAGTCCCGACAGCCGCAAGCTCGGTCATCTGCATGACACCTTGCGGTGGAGTGATGTCCGAAAGCTGGGGCCACACGGACCGCTGGGTCTTCCGGCGCGACTCGAGTTCGCGATCGGAGAGAGCGTCTACCGGGCTGAGGCGACTGACACGGATGGCGAACTGCGGCTCACCGTTTCACCGCTGGGTGTGAGCGGACACCGGGTCGTTTTTCTGTTGCTGGCTCCGGTGGGCGAGACGGTCAGGGTCAAGTCGGCCACAAGCGGGAGTTTTGCCCACTGGCGGGTGAGTCTCGAGAACGCGACCTGGCCCACGGACTACTTCCTGAACATCGCCGAACCTTATGCGGCAGGCAAGCCGGGCCGCTTGGCCACGCTGATCCTGACACCGAGCAAGGTGACGCGGGCCTTGGCGGGGTCCTTTGAAGCTTATGAGCGGACCGCGCTGGCCGGGCGCGGTGAACTGGCCGACGCCCCGGAGGCCATGATGCACGCGGTCTCGTGGAACACGCTGTATGACACGCGGCGGGGTCTGCTGAGCTCACCGGTCAGCCGGGACTGGTGTTACGACTGGCGCGGCGTGCTCGTGTTCTGCTGGGACACGTTCCTTGTTGGCACCATGGTATCGAGCGAATCGCGGCAGTTAGCCCGATCGAATTTCGAGGCGGTGACCGCGGCGATCGAGGAGTTTGGCATGGTGCCCAACTACTTCATGGCTCACGGGGCGGTCTCGATGGATCGCTCGATGCCCCCCCTGGGCGCCTACATGATCTGGAAGACCGAGCAATTCAGCCCGGACCTCGAGTGGGTCAAGGGGATCTATCCTCGGCTGCGGAAATGGCACACCTACTGGATGACCCATCGCGACGGCAACGGCGACGGTCTGCTCGAATGGGGTACCGACGCGACGCCCCGGTACGAGTTTCCGCAGCTGCTCCCCTACAATCCATCGCTGCAGCACACTGCCAAGTGTGCGATGTACGAGAGCGGGCTGGACAACTCGCCGATGTACGATGACGTGCCGTTCAACGAGAAGGCGAACACCTTCGAGCTGGCCGACGTTGGACTGAACAGTTACTACGCGATGGACTGCGAGGCCCTGGCCCGGCTGGCCGAGCGGCTTGGCAGGCCCAAGGAAGCGGCCGCCTATCGGAAGGAATACGAGGCGGTCCGCGAGCGGATCAACGCGCAGTTGTGGGACGAAGAGCACGGCTTGTACGCCAACCGGCACTGGGACGGGCGGTTTTCGAGGCGGTGGTCGCCGACTTCCTTCTTCCCACTGATCGCCGGCGTGGCCGACCCGAGCCGTGGGGAGCGCATGGTCAAGGAGCACCTGCTCAACGAGAAGGAGTTCTGGGGCAGATATGTCGTGCCGGCCATCGCCCGAACCGACCCGGCCTACCCGGACAACGACTACTGGCGCGGGCGGATCTGGGGCCCGTTCAATTTTCTGCTGGCCGAGGGCCTGCGGCGGTATCGCATGGATGACGTGGCGGCGGAACTGGCTGGCCTCGGGTTGACGATGTTCATGGAGAACTGGCGTAAGGACGGTGGTGTCTATGAGAACTACAACGCCGACACCGGCGCGGGCGGCGACGTCTGGAACGCGGCCCGGCTCTACCACTGGGGTGGGCTGATGGCTTTCATCGCTATCCAGGAGCTGATCGACGCCGAGGCGACTGGGGCCCTGCGATTCGGCTCGCTGCGTTTTCCCGACGCAGGCATCCACAATATGCACATCGGTGAAGATATCTATGACGTTGATCTGAATGACGGCGTCCGAGTGAAGCGAAACGGCAATCCGTTCGTCGACTGCACCTGCCGCGCGATCGTGCGGATTCCGGTCAACGGAGAGGTTGACGCTCCGATCGATGTGACGGTCAGGCCGGGCGTTGCCGGTATTCTGACCCTTCACAAGCCGCCGGAGCCGGTGCGTCGGGTCAGGGTGACGGGGGGGCCCGTCGTGGGGCCGACGACCACAGGCGACTGCGTGAAGTATACCTGGTGACCGGCGAGCCGGATCGATCCCGGAGGAGGTGGTGCTCGGCGGTTTGGCCGGCCTCGCGGAGCCGGATTTGGTTGGGGTATGCGGGTGCTCCGCCCCAGGGACGTCCGAGTGACGCTGCGAGGACCCCGAAGCGATGAGAATGGCGGTCCGTTGTCGTTCGGACCAGAGGGGCGTGGCACGGTGAACGGGGGCGTGGGGCCCTCCGGGGAGCTGTCGGCATGAGGGTGCGGGAGCCGTTCTCGGGATTCTCCGCGACGGGGCTCGAACTGGTCAATCAGGGTCGCAATCAGGATTGCCTGGGATATCCGCTCCGCTGACGCATGCCAGGAAGCGGCTCAGATCCAGCTCGTCGACGTGGCCGTCGTCATCCGTGTCGGCATTGTCACACCCGGGGGCGACCGGCTCCAGACGGGTAGCGGTCAGGCAGCGCTGAAGGTGCCCGAAGTCGGCCAGATCCACATCGCGGTCGCCGTCGAAATCGGCGGAGATGGGGCGGGTCACGGTGCTGGACCAGATCTGACTTACATCGCCGTCGGCTCCGACGCCGCTGGCCGCGTGCCAGACGATAGCCTGGGTATCGTTCAACCGGGGAGCCCGGTCGTCGTAGTTGTTGTCTGTGATCTTCTGAACCTGGCCGTCCACCGAGGCGTAGATCTCCCAATCGTGGCCGTCGAAGCCTTGCCAGGCGATCCGGCCGGCGTTGTCCGCCTGGGGGTACTGGCTATGCTGGGCGGTGGAGCTCACCGTGGCCAGGCTGCCGCCGGTCGCGGAGGCGCTGCGGACGACCCACTTGCCGGCTTCGGCCCGGGCCATCCAGACGACCAGATTGCGGTCGTTGACCTGGGGGTGCCAATCCTCGTAGGAGTTGTCGGTGATACGCACGACCGTGCCGCCGGCGGCATCGCCCGAGTAGATCTCGCAATGGGTGTTGTTCCAGGAGCTCGGCCAGCCCTGCCAGACGACCCGGCCGGCGTCGTTGATTTGCGGATACTCGTTGTCGAATGTCGCGTTGGACAGGTTGACCAGATCGGTCCCGTCGGCATTAGCGCTGTAGATCTGCCAGAAAGTGCCGTCGTAGCCGAACCACACGATTCGGCTGGAGGCGTTGATCCGCGGCCAGACGTCCTCGCGGGGGTAGCCGGAGGACGCGCTGTTGCTGGTGACCTGGTGGATGTCGGTGCCGTCGGCGTTGGCGCTGTAGATTTCGTAATCCTGCCCGTCGAAGGCATCCCAGACAATTCGCCCGCTGTCGCTGATGGCGGGGTGCCAGTCGTTCACGGTGTTACTGGTGATCTGGTGCAGGTTGGTGCCGTCAGCATTGGCGGTGTAGATCTCGAAGTCCTGCCCGTCGAATGACTGCCAGACGATCTGCCCCCTGGCGTTGATTTCCGGCGACTCGTCGCTCATTGCGTTGTCCGTGATTTGAATGAGGCTGCTGCTGTTGGCGTTGGCGGAGTAGATCTCGAAGTCCTCTCCGTCGGAGCCGCTCCAGACGACGCGACCGGAGGCATTCACCTTCGGCGACCACTGGTCATGGGGGCTGGCAGTGACGGGTCCCGGGGTTGCGGGGAAAGCGACGGCCGGGGGGACGGAGCCGCCGGGGGCGAAGTCGCCGTTGCTCTCCGGGTGGTGGTTGAAATCCTGCATATACGCCCACCAGTTGTTCAGTCGGGTCATGCCGTACTCGGTGATCGAGCCATCGACATGCGGGATGTGGCTGAACCACCACCTGTGGTGAAGTCGCATATCGCCGTAGCCCCATTCGGTCTTGTTGACCGACCGCTTGGGGCCAATTTCATCGGGGTAGCCGACGGGGAAGCTGTTCAGCCACCAGTCGCACGTGCTGTCGACGTATCGGCTGTTGCCCCAGTCATAGTCGCTCGTGCTGTTGGGAGCGAAGTGCACATTGCCGCAAGCGGCCTCACCGGGGATCTGCTTGTCGTACAGGGTGAACCGATTCCATGCGTGAGTCTGCTGAGCTGACCAGCTGCCGTAGACGCGCCGCATGATTGATTCCGTCCGGTGGCCGTAATCCTCGAGCATCTCGCCGACGCCGCGCTCGTAATTGAAGCCCATCATGATGAAGATCCTGGAACAGGGAATACGGGTTTGCGGGCTGGAGTTGCACCAATAGCCGCCGCGGCCGGCCATGGTCGATTCCCAATAGCCGAAGTACGGGGCGCCGAACATGAGTACTTCGTCGATCTCGCCGGAATCGACCTTGCGGGCCAGGTCGTAGTCACGGGCGACGGCCCGGTAGTCAACGCCGTCGGGTGAATGGCAGTACGCGGTCCCGCCGCCCGGCCAGCACTGCTGGAAGGTCGTGTCGGTGTACTGGAAGCCGTCGGCTTTGACTGGATAGACGTCGGCGTTGATTGTCCGGGTAATCCGGAAGTTGACCAGGTCGTGGCTGGAAGCTCTGAGGTCGCTGACATACCCTGCGGCCAGCACGGCCGGGTCGGTCCAACCGTAGACCGCGTGCAGCCGCTGCATGCCCTGCCTCTCGAGGATCGGATCGAAGTTGATGACCACTGCTCGCGGGTATACCGGCGTTGCGGTCTGGGCGACCGCGCCAAAAGGCAGCAGGCACGGTATCACCGCCGCGATCACCGGCACTCGCCACGAACCGGTTCGGCTCACCAAAGACGTTGGCATCACGATCCTCCGCGACGAGGGAGCAGGAGCCACCCGATTCACCGATTGTATCACGCCGCCAGCCAAAGTGAACAGAGCTGTCCCAACGGCGATCACGGGAGGAGCGCGTTAGCAGGGAAGCCCCAGATTATCGCACGGGTTCGATGCGAAACTGCAGCTGCGACACGCCGTCGATCTCGAAATGGTCGATCCGTATCTTGTGCTTTCCGGCCACGAGGTCGATCGGGGCGGTATTCTCCTTTGGGGGATGCCACGTCCAGTCGTCGATGACTCGCTTGCCGTCGACGGTCACGCGGATGCCGTCGTCGGAGACGGTCCAGATCGTGTACTTGCCGGCGGGCAGGTCAAGCGTCGTTTCCGCCACGGTCCCGAAATGATCCGGGCCAACCTTTTCGCTGGGGGCCCCGCCGCCCCACTTGAAGTCGATCACGTTGAGTTTTCGGCGTTCGACGGGTTGGCCGGTGATCAGCTTATCCCAGCGATCCTGGTGCTGGCGGGGATCGAGAGCGGCCGGATCCCACTTGAAGAACTGGACGTCCCACTCGGCCAGGAGGAGCGAGCCCGCGGCGGTCATGGTCTTGCCGTCCGCCTTGATCGTGAGGTTGAACGGATGCAGGCCCGGTCCGGGGACCTGGACGGTGACCTTGCCGGGCAAGCTACCGTGCATCGGGAAGACTTGCACGTCACCGGTGACCCGAGTCACCTCGAAGCTGCCGGAGGGGCCCAACACCTGCAGTGAGGCCTTCTCGCCGCCCGAGATCCGAGTGGGGAAAACCAGCGGCCCGGTGTAGTCGTAGGGCCCCCACTCGGTCATGATGATCTTGTCGCGGCCGCGCAGGTGCTTGCGGGCCCCCACCGGTTGGGTGTCGCCGTACACCGGGTACTTCACATCGAACTCATACTCGTACTCGCCCTTCTCGACCGGCTCGGAACCGGCCTTGGCGTCGATCAGTTTACCGACGTTGGTGGTTTCGTTTTCGATGAAGAGGCAGTTCTTGCTCTCGCGGAGCTGCAGGACGATCTGGTCACCGTCGAAGGTGTTGCCCGCGACGACGTTGTCCTTGGACTCGAAGTTGTTGGCCTTGCCCCAGCCCATGGACGCGAACCGCTCGTTCGGCCCGCCCCAGAAGAACACGCCGCACCGGTTGTTTTTGAACGTGTTGCGGATGATGCGGTTGCGCTGGCCGTGCTCGATGTTGATTCCGCCGCGCTCCGAGCCGTAGGCCATCTGCCCGTTGCCCTCGAAGGTGTTGCCGGAAATGAGCGTATCCTGCGAATAGCCGCCCCACACGCCGCAGATGGCGTTTTCGACCATGCGGTTGTTCATGAACTTGTTGCCGAAGCTGAAGGTCATCTCGATGCCATGAGCCGGCGCGTAGGAGAAATCGTTGCCGATGAGCAGGTTATCGTTGTTACCCTTGCGCCGGTAGT
Organism: Phycisphaerae bacterium; assembly: GCA_018003015.1. Lineage (NCBI taxonomy): Bacteria > Pseudomonadati > Planctomycetota > Phycisphaerae > Phycisphaerae bacterium. Next base: position 22,453 of record JAGNEZ010000081.1, read on the forward strand.
CAAAATCAGGACTGGAGGGCGGAGCCTCGCCCAGGGCTTCCCGGCCGGCGAATCCGAAGAAGCCGTCGCCACCGTGGGTCACCGAGTTCTCGGCGATCGTGTTGTTGCAGTTCTGCTCGAACATGAGGATGCCGGCCGAGTCCTGCCCGCGGTTGTAGACCATGTGGCTGTAGCCGCGCACGCAGAAATCGAATGCATTGCGGCTGATGGTGTTGCGGTTTGACCGCCACATGGCCAGCCCCCATCCGGACAGAAAGGAGCAGTCGTTGTCGTAGATCCTGGAATCGTTGACTCGGTCGATGATGATGCCGTTCTGGCCGTGCCGGGCCCGCACCCGGCGAATGGTTGCCCGATCGGAGGATTCGACGGCCAGCCCTGAGCCGTACTGCGAGATCCACTTCTCCTGGTCATTGTTGTGCGGGAAGAGCCAGTCGCTGCCGTCCTCGGCCTGGGGCGTCGAGAGCAAGTGCTTCTGATAGTTGCCCGACACGTCGATGTCTTCGACGGTCAGGCCGGGGCAGTTCACCGTGTAGATGCCCACCTTGTAGCCTTGATCCCTGAG